>VGZN01000028.1 GCA_016872635.1 Planctomycetota bacterium
CGAGAACTTCCAGAAAAACCACGTGTTAGCCATTGAAAAAGGCTTACCTCAATGTGGCTTTTTACAGGTTGCGGGGCATCGATTCTCGGTCGGTGGCTTCACTGAGAATCGACGATTGCGGCGAAGTGTAGCGATTGTAGCGATGGTGCAGGCAATCCCCTCTCCGCATTTCGAGAAGTGGGTTTGCTGACTTCGAAGATCAGGATCCGAGTTTATCCCTGAGAAGACGACTGCATTCTTACGCCGCTGCGCGGATGCGGTGGCTGTCTACCAATGCTAATGGATGGGCTAGCGGCTGCTCGTCAGTAACGACGACTTGGACTGCTAAACGCCGCGTCGAATTCAAGATGATTGGGCTTTTCAGATTGGTGGTCAATGTTGATCCATTGCGGCTTACGATCGACAGCACAAACACTTGATCTCGCGTGCGCATCTGTAGGATCTCAAGATCACGTCGATGCACATGGAGCCGGTAGTTCGGGAGGAACCGGCGAGGGCTGATCACGGGTAAGGCAACGTTTGCTAAGGCAACCGACTGTAGCCATGCGACTTCATCATTGTCGTCGCTTGCTAGCAATACCCAATGGCGACAGGTCTCAAAACCGATCAAGCCGTGGGGCATGAGCAGCATATCGGAATGGCTGACATCAAGCGTCCCAAATCGAGTGGATTGGATTTGCATCTTTATCACCTACGCCAATCTTGATACGAACAATACACGTCGTATTGTTCGGCACATCCCAACCACCCCCGACATAGAACTCGCGAAATTTCGCGGGTTTCTCTCAATTCTTCACAGGTGGGGCAAGTCTCAAAATGCTGGCATTCAGCGATTGCACGAACGAACGCTTGGAGTGATTTGCTTAAGGAGATTGGGCCAAGCAATGTCGGTTGGCCATCGAGATACCGCTGACAATGGCCCCAACGATACCGACGAAGCCTTGGTCGGTCCCGCAGAGAAATAGATTTTTTAAATGGGTGGTTCCGTCGAGTCGTTTTTCGGGGGCGCCATACACGGCGCCGTTATCGTGCGAAGTAAATCGCTGGATAGTTTTAGGGGTGAAGATATCGGTGTCGATAACATGGCGTCGGAAGTCTGGAATAAATCGCACGCAGGAGGCAACGGCTGAATCGTACCAACGGTATTTTTGGCGTTGGTATTCAGCATCATCCAGGTTGTTCCATCGATCCGGGTCAGCGATGGTTGTCAGGCGAACAAATCCAGCGTCCAGTTCACCAGCTTCGGCGGAATACTCGTAGTTGTTCGGTGAGCAGATGACTCCGGTGCGAACATCGCAAAGGGTATCGCGGCATCGTTCCCAGTGGAAGGTTTCGCTGTCGTTGTAGAAAACAATCGTTTTGTCGAACCCGATTTGTTTAGGCTGGCAATCGAGTACTGAGATCGATTCGACAAACGACATTTGTCCTGCGGTTGCAGGTTGAGTTTCGGTCAGATGGTCGCACATCCGCATTGTCTCAACGACGCCCGCGCTCGACAGAACTCGCTTGGCAGTTAGGAATTCGCCGTTGTCTAATTCGACGGCCGCGACGTGTTCCTGATCGACATGAAGTTTAGCGACACCACTCCGCAATTTTAATTGTCCACCCAATTCTCGAAATCGTCTGACCAAATTTTTGAGGATGAGGCGGACTCCTCGATGGGGACGAGCGAAGCCTTCAAGGAAGATGCTTCGGAACATGATGCAGAATTGTCCCCAATCCATGTCGTGCTCACGAGCATTCCCGTACCACATGAGTGGGCAAAGAATCATTTCGATCAGAAGCGGATCTGAGAATATTTCTTGGAGCACAACGCGAGTGGACCGTTCGAAATCCTCTTGTTGAAGATCGTCGTATTCTGCAAGGACGGTTAGCAGTTTTGCGAAGGCGTCTTTTTGATGGGGGAATTTTTGCTCGATTTCGGTTTGCAACAAGCGAATATCGTTGTTGAACTCCAATTCGACACCGGGGAACGCGATGCTTGAGCCGCGTTGTTGGGCCAATTGGAAATCGTCCCAGCGAAACCGAAGTTGCTTGAGCAATCTCGCAAAGGGGCCTCTTTTAACGCCCTTTTCCGTGAAGTTGGTCATCGCATGGAGTCCGACGTCGTAGTCTCGTCCGTTCAAGCGGTAGAACGAATTGAGACCGCCAATTGTCCAGTGCTTTTCCAGGATACAGACCTTGTGGTCGTACATCGCCAATCGGATACCCGCGGCGAGTCCACTCATGCCGGCTCCGATGATAATCGTGTCGTAATCCGCGTTCGAATGGGTCATCTAGATGGCTGAGAAATCCTTACATAGGTTCAAAGACGATTTTGTCGAAACGGGCTGTACCTTCGGCCCCGAACAAACCGATCGAGATGATCGCTTCGCGGGTGTCTGGCGGGACGTTAAAAATCTTTTCTTCCAGCTTCCAATTTCGATTTCCTTTAAAGCCACCGACGAAGTTGTATCCAATACGATTTCGGTTGGCGTCAAAGTACTGGATAGCGATGGAGGGTGATTTTTCCTTGTCTCTTCCTACCTTGACGTCCTTCAGCTTCATCCAGCCGCCGAGTTTGATTTTCCGAACGCGACGACCGTCGATAGCTATGCCTTGGAGCAAGTGATTAGGAAGATTAGGGTCGTTGCTGTTAAATTCCAAAACACTCTTTCCGTCAGGGGCTTCCGGATCTTCGACTCGAATGCAGCCGAATTGATAGTACCAGCCTGGAATGTGGAAGTTTCGGATCAGTGGTTCTTCGAAGCTGGTGTTGAGCAAAACGGGGCGTGATGGATCTGGTTGAACTTTTCGGGATTTCTCAGCATCGCCGGTCATCGGGACGAAGAGCGTCGGAGTTAAGGCTTCTTTCTCAAGCTTGCCATCTTTCTTGCGCATTAAATAGAGCATTTGCTGGTATCGTTCACCGACTGGGATGACCATGAGTCCACCTTCCTTGAGTTGATCGCGAAGGGGCTCTGGTACGTTGGCCGGTGAGCAAGTCACGATGATTTTATCGAAGGGGGCATGTTCTTTCCAACCTTTGAAACCATCTCCGATGAGGCAATGCACATTCGCGTAGCCTAGTTCGTCGAGCAGTGCGGTGGTGCGTTCCCCGAGATCTTCAACGATTTCGATCGTATAAACATCCTTGACCAACGGGCTCAGTACTGCAGCTTGGTAGCCGCTACCCGTGCCGATCTCGAGCACTTTATCTGTGGGCTTCGGCTGCAGTGCTTCGGTCATCAAGGCGACGATGTAAGGACTGCTGATGGTTTGGGATTCGCCGATTGCGATAGCGATATCCATGTACGCTTGACGGATGTACTCTTGAGGTACGAACTCGTGCCGAGGGGTTTTGCCAATCGATTCCAGCACGCGTTGATCTTTGATTCCCCCCGGGATCAACACATTTTGGATCAGACGTTCCCGCTCGATTGCGAAGGGGTCGCGCTGTTGCCCGAAAGCGGGCGGAGTGGACCATTCCAGAGATCCACTCCCCAGCATCGTGAGGAATAATATGGCGGTGACAAAGGGTCGGTTTGCGAGCCGACGTGGCGTACTAAAAAGCAGCGATCCTCGACTCGAACCCATTTTGATCACTCCATGCTTACCCGTTCGCAGTACTCACCGGTGCGTGTATCAATCTTGATCACGTTACCTTCTTTGATGAAGCCTGGGACTTGAAACTCGCCACCGGTTTCAACCTTCGCCGGCTTGGTAACGTTCGTAGCTGTATCGCCTCGAACACCCGGTTCGGTTTCGATCACCTTGAGGGTTACGTGCGATGGTGGGGTCAACGTAATCGGGTTCCCGTTGTAGAGAACCATAGCCACTGGCATACCTTCCTTAAGGTATTTCCAATAGTCGTCGACTTGATCGGCCGTCAATTCGTACTGTTCGTAGGACTTGTTGTCCATGAACACAAACGTGCCCGCTTGGTTGTATAGAAACTGCGTTTCCAGTTCCTCGACGTCGGCAACCTCAAGTTCGTCGCCCCCCTTGAGTGTCCGATCGAGAACTGTGTTCCGAATCAAATTCTTCAGCTTGCACTTGTAAAGGGCGTTCCCCTTTCCTGGCTTGACGAAGTTGACTTCGCTCAGCAGGTACGGTTCGCCATCGATCTGTACTTTGAGACCTTTCCGGAGATCGCTCGTTTTGTAAGTTGCCACAGCTAACCATTCTCTTGAGGGAACAAAGATATTTGATGTATTAGGTCTATAGTTTAGGAAGATTACGTGAACTTGTCTTGGCCCCTTAAAGCGGATATTTCCACCTTTGTTCCCTATTCTCATCCCGATTACTAGCGAAGAAAGCCGCGTGGTTCTACCGGCCGCGGAGTCCCAATCGACTGAGCCGCATGCTAAACTAGAGAGTCCCGGGGCAGGTGGCAGGCTTGTCCCGGGGGACCCTCCAGGACTCAAGCTGAGTCAGCGCGGAGTGTTTCGTGCAGATCGCGCGTTTTGTGGTTTGCCGTTCACGATTGCGTTTCATGGTTGCCTTGCGTTGCCCGTGGTCTAGGTAGACTCGGTGCAGGATTATCCGAGCCCCATCCAATTTTTATGAGCCTCGATCGAGTACTACAGCCGCTCGTCGCTTGCCTCGGCAATCCTGTCGGTGGGAACCCGACCCAATTTGTGATGACACGTGTCGCTCGAGACGCCGAATTGGACTGGAGGTTCTTCACATCACAGGTGGAGCCTGAATTATTCGAGACAGCGTTTCGGGGGGTGCAAGCGATGGGGATGGCGGGGGCCGCGATTTTGGAACCCTTTCAGAAGCAAGCCACAGGCCTCGTCGATCAACTAACGCTATCGGCTCGGATTCTGGGGCGGGTATCGGTCGCGAGGTGCGATGGCCAGAATTGGATTGGGGAAAACACCTTTGGTTCTGCCGTGGTAAGCTTGCTAGCCTCCCGTTTTGCGGGCCAAGGCCTCGACTCGGATACCGCTTTTGCTGCCCAAGCGATCGCCGTTCTCGGCTCGGCCCAAACGGCTCGAGCGATCCAGCAAGCGATTGTCTCGATGCCCGGAGATTACCGAATAATTCACTGCGTGGAATCGGATCGAGAGGCGGAAGCTCAGCCCGACTGCGCGGATGATGCTGGTGCGTGGGATGATGCTGGTGCGTGGGATGATGCTGGTGCGTGGGAGTGCCGATCGCTGGAGCAACTGTCCGAGATGGATCGCCCACTCCGCGCATTGATCGTCGAGGACCCATCGTCGATCGTAAAACCACACAGTGGCCTTCGAGCCAGAGCGATCCGCGAAATCCCATGGGCTGTTCGCCCCCTATTTCTGTTCACCAATAGTCATTCGTTGTCGATTCTTCCCTTCGAAAAATTCAAGCAATCGCTTCGCGAGGAGATGAAGGGGCGAGAACTTGATACCGCAGACGAGATGGACTTGATGGTGCATCAAATGTCCGTCGATTTTCATTTTTGGACAAGCTACGAACCGAATCTAGAATTGATCCGTGAATCGCTTGAAGAATACTTGCAATGGTAAGCCGAGGTAAGTTTGTGAAAGACCACGAGATTTTCAGCCGAAGCCCAATGCTTTCGCGACGCGATTTTCTGAGCCAGTCGGCGAACGGCTTCGGTGCGCTCGCTCTGGCGACCATGATGGCCGAGACGCATGCCGACGAATCTCAGCCGAAGTACCATTTTCCACCTCGGGCCAAAAGTATCATCTTCCTCTATATGGATGGAGGACCGTCTCAAGTAGATACGTTTGACCCAAAACCGTTACTCACGAAATACAACGGTCGCAATCCCGCGGAACTTTTCGAAGTTGCACCTACCCAATTCAATAACAACGGGACGGTGATGGGGAGCCCGTGGGGCTTTGACAAGCATGGCGAGTGTGGCATGGAAATAAGCAGTTTGTTTCCGAACATCGCCAAGCATGCGGACAAACTCGCGGTGGTCCGATCGATGACGTCGAAGTTTCCCGAGCATACTTCGGCTAACTATTTCCTGCACACGGGGCATGGTTTGCAAGGCCGCCCGAGCATGGGCGCTTGGGTCACCTATGGCCTTGGCAGCGAGTGCGAAGATCTCCCAGGTTTTATCGTGCTCAACGGTGGGTTGATTCCACCGGGTGGCCTCGATTGTTTTGGCAACGGATTCCTGGCTGCGACTTACCAAGGTTCCGTGCTTCGGCCACGGGGGGATAGTCTGGCCAATGTGAAACCCCTTGAGCCAACACCCGCGCTTCAGCAGAGAAAGATGCAGTTGCTTCGCGAACTCGACCGGAGCACTGTCGCTCGTTTTGGTGACCATGACGCTATCGAATCAGCGATCGCCAACTACGAACTCGCGTTCCGAATGCAATCCGCCGTCCCTGCGGTATGTGATATCTCAGGAGAGACCCAAGAAACCCAAAGCATGTACGGGCTCGATCACAGCTATGAACCTACACGAGCCTTTGGGCGAGAATGCTTGATGGCCAGGCGGTTGGTGGAGCGAGGCGTCCGATTCATTGAATTGACTTGTCCTAGCGTCGGACACGACCGATGGGATCAGCACGCAAATCTCAATGCTGGACATACTCAGAATGCTCTCGCAGTCGATCAGCCGATCGGTGCCCTCCTGCAAGACCTTCAGCAACGGGGATTGCTCGATCAAACCTTGATCGTTTGGTCTGGCGAGTTCGGTCGTACTCCCTTCGCTCAAGGTGCCGATGGGCGTGATCACAATCCGTTCGGTTTTTCGTTGTGGCTCGCAGGGGGTGGTATTCGCGGAGGGACCGTGTACGGTGCCACCGATGAGTGGGGCTACCACGCGATCGAAAATAAATGCGAGATTCACGATCTCCATGCCACCATGCTCTATTGCCTCGGTATCGACCACACGCGATCGACGTTCCGATTCAGCGGTCGCGACATGCGACTGACGGACGTCCATGGTCATGTGATCCACGATATTTTGGCCTGATAAAACCTTCCCAAATTACTCTGGGTTGATTATCTCGGCTCGATCCATTTCGGCGAGTGAAACCGCTAGGATTAATCCCCCGCGTCACACCGCTTCAGTGACCCAAACCGCCCATGTTTGGGTTATAGTGGTCTCCGCACGCGGTAATTCTATGACCACTCTGAAATTCCAATATCTACGATGAAGCTTCGACTCCGCGACTCTGTATTCGCTACAGCGATACTCAGCTTGTTCTCCTTTTCAGGCGGCGACTCTGTCTTCGCCGAAGTAAAACTGCCCGCCGTGTTTAGCGACCACATGGTGTTGCAACAACAGCAAAAGATTCGAGTTTGGGGGTGGGCTGATGCGAACGAATCCGTCACCGTCAGTATTGGCAGCAACAATGAAACCGCCCAACCTAATGCATCGGGGCGGTGGCAAGTTGAATTGCCTCCGATGGTCGCAAGTAAAGTCCCAACGACGATCACGGTGAAGGGTTCGAATACAATTGAGATCAAGGACGTCTTGGTCGGTGAGGTGTGGTTCTGTTCCGGCCAATCGAATATGGAATGGACGGTTGCTATCAGCGGCAATCCTAAGGAGGAAATTGCTGCGGCAAAGTACCCTTTGATTCGGCATATCAAAGTACCACTCGTGCAATCGAATGTCCCGCTCGACAATTTCAATTCGAGTTGGCAAGTTTGCTCACTTGAGACGGTAGGGAACTTTACGGCGTGCGGTTATTACATGGCTCGCCAATTGCATAAGGAATTAGATGTACCCGTTGGTATCGTCAATTCGTCTTGGGGAGGAACACGGGTCGAACCATGGACTCCACCGGTTGGATTCCAGCGAGTAGAAGCTCTTCAGGGTATTTACCAATCGGTCATTGGGCGGACTCCGGGAACCCCGCAGTACAGAGAACGGTTGTCGGCATACATCAAGGCGGTTGAGGACTGGACCGCCAAAGCGAAGTCGTCCGTCAATTCCAAAGATGTATTGCAGCCCAGTCCGAGCTATCCAGGTGAGTTGGCTCCTTTTGGAAGCAACCAAGATCCCACCATGCTCTACAACGGAATGATCCATGCGCTAGTCGGTTTCCCGATCCGAGGGGCGCTTTGGTACCAAGGGGAATCAAACCATGAAGAGGGAATGCTTTACTTTGAGAAGAAGAAAGCCCTGATCAACGGTTGGCGAGAACTCTGGGGCCAAGGTGACTTTCCCTTTTACTATGTGCAGATCGCACCCTACCGTTACGGCGATCGCGACCAGACTACGTTGGCGATCTTTTGGGAGGCTCAAGCCGCCGTGCAGTCGCTCCCGAAAACGGGAATGGTTGTGATCAACGATATCGCGACAGTGAATGACATTCATCCACCCAACAAACAGGATGTCGGCTATCGGCTTGCGCTGCTCGCGCTGAAGAACGACTACGGCAAGAAAGATCTAGTCGCGAATAGCCCAGAGTTTCTATCCTTGGAAACCATCGGTGACCGACTCAAGGTCCGGTTTAAAAATACGGGGGGAGGACTCAAGACGCGCGACGGCAAAGCACCGAGCCACTTCGAAGTTGTCGGTGTTGGCTCGGGTGGTTTCCAACCTGCAACCGCGACGATCGATGGCGACACAGTGATGCTGGTTTCCGAAAAAGTACAATCGCCGGTAGCATTCCGATTCGCATGGAATATGCTCGCGGAGCCGAACCTCTGTGGAGGTACGGGATTGCCCGTCGGAGCATGCCGGGGTGGAGAACTGCCGAGCTTTTTCAATTCGATCCCGAACTCCAAGGAGTACAAACTCGTTTACGAGTTGGACTTGAGCAAGTTGACCAAGAATATCAAGTACGACATCGACAACAGCGATGCAGTACCACCTTTCGATCGAATCGCCTATTTGGTGGAGTTAACCACTTCCAATGGCGACGAGCGAAGTATCTTCGTCTCGGTGGATGCATTTACCGACGATGCCAAGAAGATCGGTTTTCCGACCGCTGCATCGAAAGCTAGGTTCCAAATGGCACTCCAAGGAATGGATGTTTTCAGCAATGTTGGTGGGATCAAAACCGGGACCAAGATCGGCACCGGGAACATCGAGTTTTGGCCCGACAATTATGGAATGAAGAATGGTGCAAAAGTCGTAGGTGCATCGGAGACCGTCTACGATTTTGGAGACGAAACGGCACCGCCAGTGGATGGATATGGCTCGATGCAGATCCATAATTACGCGGCTGGCGAGACATTGTTTGCGATCAATAATTGGCAAGCAGCCGATCGAGCAGACATCGGAATTGGTAATCATGGGGGCGAGCATCGCGATTGGACCTTTTCCGCGAATGCCGGCACCTATGCCACCAAGCGGTTGCGGGTCTACGTCCATCCGAAAACGAAATAGCTGTTCTTTCGGGGATACGTGACGAGTCACGTTTCGCCAAGCCATCGCGCGTGGTATTAGTTTTTACGGGGTGCAGAGAACAGTGCGAGGGTTTCCTGCACCTTGGGGCGATTCAGCAATTCGAAAAAACCTTCTCGCTCAAGACGCTCCGCAGTGGCCGGCGATTCTTTGATCCCGAGTTCGATAGCTCGTTCGATGGCTTGGCGTGCAGGTATCTGCCATTGCTGATCTTCCGCCAAACCCAATCTCCTCAGTTCTTGGCGTTCGGGGGACATCTGTTCCCACTGCACAAGAAGATCTCTTGGTATCCGGCGCTTTGAAGCGTTGTGCAGCTTTGCAACCCAATAATCTATTTGAGGGTTAATCTCATCGTTCGCGTTCCATAGCCCGTCTGCCAATCCATACTCCAATGCAACTTTGGCGCTGATCGGAGCACCTGTCATCAGCATTTCCAAGCCGCGTTGCAAGCCAACCGTTCGAACCAACCGATGAGTTCCACCCCAACCCGGGGTCAGTCCGAGTTTGGATTCAGGCATCCCTAACCGAGTCTCCGGGGTGTCGAGCACGATCCGGTAACGGCAAGCGAGTGCCAATTCGAGTCCCCCGCCTAAGCATGCACCTGAGATCCATGCGATTGTGAGATTCGGTAGTTCCTCGAGCTCGTGCAAAACGTCTTGACCGAACTTCATAAAGGCTTGGATCTCGGCATCGCTCCGAATATTGATAATCCGTTTGATGTCCGCCCCGACGACAAAGCCTTTTGCTTTTCCGCTGCGAAGGATCAGTGGGCGTTGCGTCGGGTCGGCGTGAGCGACCTTAAAAACCATACGCAATTCCTCGAAGAGTTCTTCAAATAGCACATTCAATGTGCGATCTCGAGCATCCAGCCATACCGTGATCCATGATGGGTGAGTCGTATCGACGCGAAGATGTTGAAAATTCATCCTAATCCCGCTCCTCTCGCGGAATCCATGCACGTGGGGCCGGTCCCGTATATTCGGCAAGCGGTCGAATCAGTCGATTGTCGGAACGCTGTTCCATAATATGAGCAGACCAACCCGCCAGCCGAGACAAAACAAATATCGGAGTGAACAAGGCCGTCGGGATCCCCAGCGATCGGTACAACGAAGCGCTATAAAAATCGACGTTGGGGAACATCCCTTTCTCTCGCTGCATGACACGTTCGATCGTTTCGGAGATGGAAAAAAGCATTTCATTGCCCGAAGCGCGGCAAAGTGTTTGGGCCCAAGGTTTGATCACGTCAGACCGCGGGTCGCAGCCCTTATAGACTCGATGACCGAACCCCATCACCTTTTCCTTGCGAGCGAGCATCGACATTAATTCGCGTTCTGCCATGGCGGAATCGCTCATGCGATCGATCAGTTCCATCGCAGCTTCATTGGCTCCTCCGTGGAGTGGGCCTCGAAGGGCACCGATACCTCCCGTTATTGCGGAATAGAAGTCCGACAGTGTCGAGGCGATGACGCGGGCGGTGAAGGTCGATGCGTTCCATTCGTGTTCCGCATAAAGGATGAGCGACACGTTCATCGCTTGAGTCTCTAATTCCGTCGGGGAGCGATCTCTCAAGTCCCACAAAAACTGCTCGGCGATCAAGTCTCCTCGCGACCAACTGGACAAACGAGTCCCGTCGCGATGAAATCGAACCCAATAGGTGAGCACGGTTGGCATGCAAGCGATCAATCGTTCGGCGACCCGAACAGCATCCCCGGTGCCGATTTCCGGTTCTAACGTTCCTAGCATGGAGACGGCGGTTCGAAGAACATCCATGGGATGAGCCGTGGCAGGGATCATTTCAAGGGTCTTGGAAAGTGGCTCGGGAATCGATCGTTGGTCGATCAATCGCACCCGAAACTTGCTCAGTTCAGAATCGTTGGGGAGATGCTTGAAAAGCAACAGAAAAGCGACCTCTTCAAAGGTCGCTTTCGCTGCAAGGTCCTCGATGGCGAAGCCTAGGTAGGTAAGCCCAACACCGGAAACGCCGACGGTGCTAAGCGATGTGTGCCCAGCGATGATCCCGTCTAAACCTCCACGATTGTTGGTGGTTTGCGCTGGTGGACGACTCGAAACCTCATGCGTCATGGTTTGCTTCTCCCCAACAGGGTTTTCTTTTCGGCGTCTAAATAATGAAGCAGCGCATAGAGTTCATCTCGCGTTTGCAATGAATCGATGATGGCAGCTTGATTGCCATCGCGCCGGATAGTTTCATACGCTAGCTGTGCGGCGTAATTCATGGCGCGAAAGGCGGTGAGTGGATAGAGGACCATGCGTATTCCACAATCGTGGAACAAGTCCAAGCTAAGCAGCGGCGTTTTGCCGAATTCGGTTAGGTTGGCAAGGACGGGAACCGATACCTTTTGGGTAAACGTGCGATAGTCTTCAGCGCTTGTGATGGCTTCGGCAAAGATCATGTCTGCACCTGCGGTCACGTAAGTGTTCGCGCGAGCGATCGCCGACTCGAGCCCTTCTACAGCGACGGCATCGGTGCGAGCCATGATCACGAAATCGGAGTCCCTCCGCGCCGCGACGGCTGCGCGGACGCGGGCTTGCATCTCTGCGGAATCGACCAATTCCTTACCGGGCCGATGCCCACAGCGCTTCGCGGAGACTTGGTCCTCCATGTGTACGCCCGCGACTCCAATTTGTTCCAACTCTCGAATCGCGCGAGCGATGTTTCCTTCGCTTCCCCATCCGGTATCTATATCGACCAGCAGCGGTAGTTGGCACGCACTGGTGATGCGTCGAGCGTCTTCCACCACGTCCTCCAAATGCGTAATCCCTAAATCCGGAAGGGCATGGGACGCATTTGCGACTCCGGCACCCGACAAATAGATTGCACGGAATCCAGCTTGCTGTGCAAGCAAAGCTGCGAGCGGATGGATGGCACCGACAATCTGCAGCGGTCGCTCCTGCTCGACCGCTTGGCGGAAGCGGAGACCAGCAGAAAGGGATTGCCCAGGATTTTGTTCGGAGGACGAGGCGTTCATGAAGCAGTTAGGGCCCTCGACTAAGGTTCTTGAAGAGCGGATGGAAACCTTGCGTACATTCTAAGGGTAGCATTGCCTCGCCGTCGATAACCGAGAATCCATTCGAGGGCAGGTGGATAAGTTCGCCGTTCACTCCGCTTTGTCCGGTTCTTTCGTTTCCCTGACGTAGAATCCAAGTAAAGGGGCTCCTGCGGATAAGTACCGATCCGCCCCCGAAATCCCTCGGTAGCAACTCTGGGCGAGTTTGGGATCATCAGGGAATCGAGGATTGGGTGTCGGCGTCAACGACACCCACAGCGTCGGCGTCATCGGATAGACTGAAGGAACAATGGTTGCAAAGGGCTGTTTGGGCCGATGGATTCGATATTTACTGCCTGATTATCGCATCCTTACGACCGTCCATTAAGTTCGGATTGGAATGTTCATGGATTCGTCATCACCATTTCATGATCGCCAGAAAAGCGGTACGCATTTTGGTCCGATCGACAATGTGATTGAACAAATCGCATCGTATGTCGCAGCACCGCCGGAGTTTTCATCCGAGGCCTTGAGTACAGCGACCCTCTGTTTGCAGGATAGTATCGGATGTGGAATTTTGGCGCTGTCGTATGGTGCGTGTACCAAAATGCTTGGACCGATGGTACCGCATGCGACCCTCACCGATGGAGCCCGTGTTCCTGGAACGCAATGGCAGTTGGAACCTGTCCAAGCCGCATTCAACATCGGATGCATGATCCGATGGCTCGATTACAACGATACCTGGTTAGCCGCAGAATGGGGGCATCCGTCGGACAATTTTGGAGCTATCCTCGCCCTCGCCGATTACCTGGACCGGAACCCAAAAAATGCATGGGTTCCTGACAATCGTTGGACAATTCTCGACGTACTCAACGCATCGATTGCAGCGTATGAGATCCAAGGTGTCCTGGCACTGCACAATAGTTTCAATCGCGTCGGCCTGGACCATGTTCTTTTGGTTCGAGTCGCTTCCACTGCGGTCGCATGCTCCATGTTGGGAGGAAACCAATCGCAAATTGCAGATGCGGTTTCGCATGCTTGGTTGGATGGTGGTGCGTTGCGTACCTATCGGCATGCGCCAAATACGGGTTCCCGAAAAAGCTGGGCAGCAGGGGATGCAACTCGCCGAGGTGTGCAACTGGCATTGTGGACCATGGCCGGCGAGTTGGGGTATGCCACACCGCTGACGGCACCTAGATGGGGATTCCAGGACGTTGTGATGGCGGGTAAGTCGATTGTGATTTCGCAGCCGTTGGGCTGCTATACGATGGAGAACATCCTTTTTAAAGTTTCGTTTCCCGCGGAGTTCCATGCGCAAACCGCCGCGGAAGCGGCGATGAAATTATCACCATCGATTCGGGATCGTATCGATTCCATCCGTGAGATAGGTATCCATACTCAGGAATCGGCGGTTCGTATCATCGATAAAAAAGGGGCGCTCAAGAACCCTGCGGATCGGGATCATTGCATTCAATACATCGTGGCCGTAGCGCTATTGCACGGAGATCTTTCGGCGGAGCATTATGAAGATTCCGCCGCCAGCGATCCTCGTATCGATCGCTTGCGAGAAAAAATGACCGTGATCGAAGATCCCGACTACTCACGGGACTATCTCGACCCAAGCCTGCGGTCGATCGCGAACCGAATCGAGGTGATTTTTAACGATGGCACAAGTCAGTCCGCAGAAGTTCAATTTCCGCTTGGACATCGGCGTCGACGCGAGGAATCTCGTCCCCGCTTGCTGGACAAGTTTCAAGCCAACATTGCACAGCGATTCGATCCTAGGAAGATGCACGCTATGCTTCAGCTCTGGAATGATGAACCGAGGTTTTGGAAAATGCGAATTTCCGAATGGATGGATCTCTATGCAACGGAATCCCCATCGGAAAGATAACCTCCTTTGTGTTGAAGTTCCTCCCCCCTTCAAGGACAAGGATCATAGTATGAGCAGTTTGCGAGAAATGACCGAAGCGGTACATGCTCAGGAGCAAGTCTTATTGCAGGGAGGTGGCAAGTCCGGTTGGGAGCGTCAGCGCAAGCTGGGGCGATTACCGGTCCGTGAACGCCTCGCTGCTCTGCTCGATCGCGACAAGCCGTTCCTGGAACTCGGATTATGGGCTGCGTGGGGCATGTACTCTGAGTGGGGAGAGGTCCCGGCTGCAGGAGTCATTTCCGGAATCGGATGGATCGAGGGTCGACCGTGTGTCGTCGCTGCCAACGATGCCACCGTCAAAGCGGGTGCCATGTTTCCGCAATCGGTGAAGAAACTGATACGGGCCCAAAAAATAGCCCATCGATTGCGGTTGCCGATCGTCTACTTGGTCGACTCTGCCGGTGTGTTCTTACCCTTGCAGGATGAGATTTTTCCCGACGAGGATGATTTCGGCCGTATCTTTCGGAACAATTCGATCCTGTCGGCGGAAGGGATTCCTCAAATCGCTGCGGTCATGGGGAACTGCATCGCCGGAGGTGCTTACCTTCCTGTGTTGTGCGACAAAATTCTGATGACCCAAGGAAGCCAATTATGTTTGGCAGGCCCTGCCCTCGTCAAAGCCGCTATCGGCCAAACAGTAGACCCTGAGGAACTCGGAGGTGCGACGATGCACTCTCAAATCAGCGGTACAGTGGATTTTCACGAGCCCGATGACACCTCGTGCGTAGCGAGGATCCGAAGTTTGGTTGGATTGATGCCGAAGCCTTTGAATGCAGGGCAGGCCAAGGATCCTGCGCGGAGTATCCATGATGTCTATGACATCGTTCCAGGAGATGGCCGCGGTGAATACGATGTTCGCGATGTGATTGCTTGCATGGTCGATGCAGGCAGTTTCCAGGAATTCAAAGGGGACTTTGGGCGAACCGTTGTGACCGCCTACGCGCGGATCGCTGGGTATGCCGTTGCGATTGTGGCCAACCAACGCCGTCGATCGCAGACGGCGCAGCACGAGGTGCAAATCGGTGGAGTTCTTTACGGAGATGCTGCTGAGAAAGCAGCCCGATTCATCCTGGACGCCGATCAGAATCGGATTCCGATTTTGTTCTTGCAGGATGTTCAAGGGTTTATGGTTGGCAAACAAGCCGAACAGTCGGGGATCATTCAATCCGGCGCGCAGTTGGTGCGAGCCATGAGTATTGCGACGGTACCCAAGTTCACGGTGGTCTTAGGAAGTTCCTACGGAGCAGGGAATTACGCAATGTGTGGACGAGCGTACGATCCGTCGCTGATTTTGGCATGGCCGAACTCCAGATTTGCCGTCATGGGTGGGAATCAGGCGGCCGATACGCTCCTGTCCTTACGTGTGCGCGATGCGGAAAAATCAGGTCAGCTGCTTACTCCGGAGGCGATTGAATCGATGCGTACGACCGTACGGGAACAGTACCAATCCCAGACCGATATTCGGTATGGAGCGGCTCGCGGATGGGTGGATGCCATTATTCCTCCCCATGAGACTCGGCAGTGGATCGGAGCAGCGCTTTCGGTATGGGCGCCTGCAATCCAGCATCAACCCAATCCAATTGCGAGGGAAGTGTGAGCAGGATTCGTATCGGAAATGCACAAGCGTTCTGGGGTGACCGGCCATCGGCGGCAAAGGAGTTGCTGGCCCAAGAACCAGGGCTTGATTACTTGACAATGGACTACCTCGCCGAGGTATCCATGTCGATTCTCGCACTCCAACGCGAGCGGGATCCTCAGAAAGGGTACCCGCAAGACTTCGTCGAAGTAGTTCGGGGGCTCGCAGCATACTGGGCGTCTGGAGGTACTTGCAAGTTGATCGCCAATGCGGGAGGGCTGAACCCACTCGCATGTGCTCGCGCGTGCAAGGCTGCACTGGAACAGAGCGGATGTCGTGAGCTGAAGATTGCCGTTGTTTCTGGCGATGATGTTGTTGCGATCCTCGCCGAACGGAGCGAAGATCCTAGTTTCAACAATCTCGATTCGGATCAGTCGCTTGCGTTGGTAAAGAACCGATTAGTGACAGCGAATGCGTATGTAGGATGCCAGGGTATTATTGCAGCCCTCAATGCTGGCGCGGATATTGTCATCACCGGTCGGGTTGCGGATCCGTCGATGGTCGCAGGGGCCTGTGCACATCATTTTGGATGGGCCAGCGATGCTTGGGATTGCATGGCTGGGGCGACTGTCGCAGGTCATTTGCTCGAATGCGGGACCCATGCCACAGGTGGAATCAGTACGGATTGGCTCCAGGTTCCCGATCCTATCCATATCGGTTTTCCGATCGCCGAAGTCGCATCCGATGGATCGAGTGTCATCACTAAATCCGATCGCAGTGGAGGTTGTGTTACGGAATCCACCGTCAAGGAACAATTACTTTACGAAATTGGAGATCCCAATCGATACATCAGTCCCGATGTGATCGTTTCCATTTTGGGGATCGATGTTCGGCAAGTCTCCACCGACCGAGTGTCGGTACGAGGGGCCAAGGGTTCTCCTCCACCCAAATCGCTTAAGGTCAGCGCGACATATCGCGATGGGTACCGCGCGGCAGGAATGCTGACCATCGTCGGACCGCAAGCTGTTCGCAAAGCCAAACGCTGCGGGGAAATTGTCCTTGCTCGGTTGGCGGAAGCGGGCTGGAGGTATCGGGACAGCATTGTTGAAAGCCTCGGCAACGGAGCAAGTGTGCCTATCCTCGAATCCGAGAATGTGGACCATGACTCCTACGAGACGGTGCTCCGAATCTCGGTCGAAGCGGAATTCAAAGAGCCCGTCGAAGCCTTCGCGAAGGAAATGATCCCACTCGTTTCCGCTGGACCGCAAGGGACGACTGGATACGCAGAAGGACGACCGTCCGTCCATGCAGTGTTCCGTTATTGGCCTTGCCTGATCGCTTCAGACCTCGTGCCGCAGAACCTGGATTTCATGATGTCGTTGGACAATCGCAATTCCGATCAGCCAACTCCGTCCTGGCCAACAGCATCCTCCAACATAGACACCTGCGATAGCTTGGATGCAGGGATCGATACACCAGACGCTTCGAGAATCATCGGGTCGAGAGTCGTCGACCCAAAGAAACGTCGATTGCATCACGTGGCGTACGGCCGTAGCGGCGACAAAGGGGTGAGTGCTAACATCGGTATTCTCGCTCGAGATCCGAGTCACTACGAATCGTTAAAGCGTTGGCTCACCACGGACCGAGTCCAGCATTTTTTCAAAGGGATGGGAATCACTCGGATCGATCGCTATGAAGTCCCAAACCTCGGAGGATTGAATTTTGTCCTCTATGGGATTCTGAAACGATCGATACGCAATGATGCGCAGGGCAAGGCTCTTGCTCAGGCATTGCTGTCGATGCCAATCGATGACACATTACAGATCGATTAAACCTTATCTGGGAACCGATAAAGATCGCCATGCGGTTGAACCATGCGGTGCAGTAAGCCGTTCTTTACAGGATGGATAACGTTACACCGCATGCAACCATGCAGTCTTTCAAGAGATCGTGACCGACATCACCGCAATGAGCAATTCAGGTATCGAACTTCGCACCCAATAACCTGCAACCAACGTCCGATATCCCATCGTCTTTTATCCTCGTAGAATCCTCTTCTCGATAAGGTGAAAAATGCCCCAGGCCAACAATGACCCCAAGATCGCTTCGGATGCAGTGGCAGGAAGTGCAAGTGGGGAGCAGCCGTGGGTTGACCAATGGACTATCGGTGAAGTTTTGCGGGAAACCGCAAAGAAGTTCGGTGGTCAGGATGCAGTGATCTTTCCCGGGGAGTCGTGGCGTTGTACATGGAGAGAATTGGATGCCGAAGTTGACCGGGTTGCGAGGGCCCTTCTGTCCCTAGGGTTTCGACGCGGAGATCACTTTGGGGTGTGGGCGACCAATGTGCCGGCTTGGGTGCTGTTGCAATTTGCTACGGCACGAATCGGCGTGGTACTCGTCACGATCAATCCGTCGTACCGGACCAATGAGTTGGCTTTTGTGATTGGACAAGCCGATTTAAAGGGGCTCGCATTGATCGATCACTATAAAACGACTCATTACTTCGATGCGTTGCGCGAGGCTATCCCGAGTTTGGCTTCGTCTACCCCGGGGGATTTGCAATGCGAACGATTTCCAAAGTTAAAGGTAGTGATTTCCCTTCGCGGAGAGACGCTTGAGGGGAGTTTTTCTTGGGACGATTTTTTAGCGAGAGCGGATCAAGTTCCTAAGGCCGATTTGCAGTCGATTGAGCGTTCTCTCTCTTGCAGTGACCCCATCAATATCCAGTTCACATCGGGGACGACGGGGCTTCCCAAGGGCGCGACGCTTTCGCATCGAAATATTTTGTTGAATGCGTATTATGCGGGCTTGGGTCAAGCCTTCACGTCTCGCGATCGACTTTGCATCCCAGTCCCGCTGTACCATTGCTTCGGTTGTGTATTGGGGACTCTGTGTTCGCTTGTTCACGGAGTGACGATGGTTTTCCCTGCGGAGACGTTTCAAGCTGCGTTGACGCTGAAAGCGATCGATGAAGAGAGATGCACTGCAGTTTATGGTGTTCCCACCATGTTCATCGCGATGATCGAACACGCTGATTATCCCACTAGGAATCTCAAAAGCCTAAGAACAGGGATCATGGCCGGAAGTCCGTGCCCGATCGAACTTATGAAACGCGTCACCTCGGAGATGGGTGCTTCTCAGATGACCATCGGCTATGGACAAACCGAAGCCTCACCGTTGATCACTCAAACGCGGGTCGACGATTCCATCGAATTGCGTGTTGGAACGGTAGGGAGAGTATTACCTGGGGTCGAAGCAAAAATCGTCGATCCGGAGACTGGAAAGACCTTGCCTCCCATGCAACCGGGAGAGCTCTGCTCTCGCGGGCACAATGTGATGATCGGATACTTTCAATTACCTGAGAAAACAGCACAAGCCATCGATGCCGATGGCTGGCTGCATACTGGAGATATCGCGGTTCAGGAACCCAACGGTTACTTTCGCATTACGGGTCGGCTCAAGGATCTCGTGATCCGCGGTGGCGAGAACATATTTCCTCGCGAGATCGAGGAATTGTTATACCAGCATCCGGCAGTGAAAGATGTGCAAGTGATCGGTGTTCCGGATCGCAAGTTCGGCGAAGAAGTGATGGCATGGGTATGCTTGCGCGAAGGGTGTCAAGCTACGGCGGATGAGCTCAAAGCATTTTGCAAAGAACGGTTGGCTTATTTTAAAGTGCCTCACTACTGGAAATTTGTCGATGCATTTCCAACGACGGTAACAGGCAAGATTCAGAAGTACCGAATGCGGGAGATCAGCATCGAAGAGCTCGGGCTTCAATCGGTCGCAAAAATAGAGACGGCGTAGCGTTGGCGCTGACTTTTTGGTACCGACTCGTTGGTAACTAATCCACCATCCACGATGGTTGTCTTTTCTCAAGAAACGCTTTTAATCCTTCTTGGGCTTCGGAGCTATTTCTCGCCTTGAGATGTTCTTCGATCGATCCATGGTCGTCGTGCGGTATGTCAGCATCCGTTTGAGTGCGATGCCATGGGACTCCATGCCGGTCATAGGCATGGTGCAAGAGCGTCTTTGTATCGATGATCGTTTGTGGGCCACCTGCAAGGATTCCATCAGCCATCCGAAGAGCTTCCTCTAGAACGTCTGCAGGGCCAACGACACGTTGGAGTAGGCCGATCTGCTGAGCTCGCATGGCATTGATGGAATTGCCGACGAGGAACAGTTCGGCCAGATCCCCCTCGCGAACCTTGGATCGGAGTACATCGGAGATGAGGGCTGGCAAGAGCCCTCGGCGAGCTTCGGGAAAACCGATTTGCACATTGTCCGCGCCAACCGCCATATCGCACGCT
>VGZN01000029.1 GCA_016872635.1 Planctomycetota bacterium
CTTCATCCACGTCCAATCTCCATTGACGAAATCAACCACTGACTCTCCTTCGAACAACATTGCGATTCACTTCATGAATGACAACCCTCCCAACAGCATCGAAGTTCCACGTGTAGCGATCGATTGGTACCGCTCTGCACCTTGGTGGCGACTCGCTTCGCAAAGTGTCGGAATCTCTTGGAGAGCTTCGCATCTGCTACTTTGCGCTGTTGCATTGGTGGCGACCCATTGGATCACCACTATGTCGTATACCCTGTTCCAGCCGGAATGGGTGGATTCGCCAACTTCGTGGGTGCAGCCATCTCGACCACTTCCAGCCATAGCCCCATTTGCACACGATGCACATCGTTGGGTGTCGGAGATGGCACGAGACAAATCAATGGCCAGCAAAAAAGCAATTGCCAGTGAAAAGGAAGTGGTCGAATCGGCACCTTGGTATCCGTTTGCGGCAGATTCTTACGTGCAGGTTTGGAGACGATTGGTGAGTTATCCATACCAAGCGATCGAGGCGTTGACGTTGCGGAGAGGCGCTTATTTGCTGTTTAACTTTCTCGCAGTACTCTCTATCTGGGCCTTTGTTGGCGGGTGCATCTCGCGGCGTTCCATACAAGAACTCGGTACGCAGATTACTTCTCCCTGGACTGATACGGTTCGACTGGTGAGCAAGCGTTGGCTTTCAATCATGTGGGCGATTTCCATGCCGATCGCATTGATCCTTTTCTGCTCCCTGCTGTTCATGCTGCTGGGTTGGATTTCCAATATCCCAGCCCTGGGTGCATGGATTGCCGGTTTGTTGCTTCTGCCACTGGTCGTGCTTTCGGTAGCGTTAGGATGGTGTGCTTGTGTCTCCATCATCGGATTTCCTTTATCCACATCGGCGATTGTTTGTGAGAAACAAGCGGACGCGTTCGACGGGATTTCAAGGGCTGCAGCGTACACGTTCCAGCGTCCGGTCACGTTGATCCTTGCGATTATTGCTGCTGAGTGGATCGGGCATTTCGCGGGTGGAATCGTGTCTATTGTCGTCAACACCGGCTTTGCTATCTTGGCGAGAGCTTTTTCTGTCGGCTCGTTTCACTCGATTTTCAGCTTGGGAACTTTCTTTGACTCGTGGATTTCTAGCTTCGTTCCACTCGTGATCACCGCTTTCGGTTTTAGTTTCTTCTGGACTGCTTCGTCGGCGATCTACTTACTCCTTCGCCGTGATGTCGATCATACGCTGTTCGATATGATCGATATGGATGCACCGGCAACGGCTAAGCCGTTGCCGCAGTTGGCTCCTCCACCCGAAGCAACTCCCTCACCGGCGGAAACCGCTAGCCCCACAACAGAAGCGAAATAGTTTCCGAAAGTGGGTCGATTACCGGCAAATATCGCTCTGGTGAATGGGGCGAAGGTCGGTATTGAGGAAACAGTTGAGTCGTCGCAGACGCCTGCTTGATCTTTGGCAAGTTTTCCCATGACTTACGGCGTGAAGAAACGGGCAGGTATCCTACTGGAGCGGCGACTTGGACTTCCGAGGCGTCTGGTGAACATTTCTGTTGAATCGTGCGTATTGCACCGGTATAAATAAGGTGTGTCGATATTTCCCGGGTTTTCCATAGTGGACACCATGGCTCCCACCGGTCGCAGAATATTCCCGAACGCGTCTCGGCCCATCCTGGGGTGGGTTTTCGTCGGTTGCTTCTTATTGCTCGGCGCTTGGGGTGGCGTAGATGCCTATGCGGGGTGTGGTGCCCACGGAGGTTCGTCGGCTAGCCGATTAGATGCGGGCCAGACCAAAGGTGGCGAATTGGGTTTTCCAATGTATCGGGAGTATGTGGGAGGTAGATGGAGTTACTCGCATGTTATTCCTCAGGTTCCATGCGACGGCCCAGGTTGTCGGGCAAAGCCGAGTTGCCGTCCGGTTGGGGTTGCCGTTGTCTCCTCAGAAACGATTACGGCCACTTGTTTCTCGCAGGGCTGTGGATTCGGGAGCTTGATTCCGCCCAATCCAGATAGGGTGAACGTCCCAGCGTCAGAGTTCGCGCTTCGCGGGCAGATCACTCCGCCCGAACCCCCTCCCAAGTTCTAGCATGGTTCGGAGGCGGTATAGCAACCCTTTTCGGAAGGTTCGCTGCATTTGGCGGTACCTGCTCGTGTCTCAAGGGTTTTAATCCGCCGCATGGGGCATATGGTCTGTATGACTATATCGATCTTTAATGGCTTTTAATCCGAATCGCCATCGCGTTGCGTTGAGTTTGCCGCTAAGTCAGTGTTTTCTGTTGCCTCGATGATTAGGCGGCAGCACGCTGGTCGGTCCGTGTCCTAACTATGAAACCAAACATCCGGAAGTTTCAACGTTCCGGTCAATTGCTATGAGTTCCAACCAATCCAATTCCGACGAGTCGCCAGTCTCCGCATCGGTTCCGTCAGGTGGTGCACCAGGGGTACCAGACAAATACGCTCATTTGATGGTAGGTGGGAGTAAGCCTAAGCTCACAGTAACTCCTCGCACTCGCATCATACTGACGATTGTTCTGGCACTGTTCTCGCTCTTGCTAGCCAACGGGTTTTACTTATCCGGCATCACGTTCTCTGAATGGTACTTCCGCAGGACGTTTCAGGATCTGTTTTATCACTACATGTTTTTGGCCCACCTTGTGTTAGGACTGATCTTTATTGTGCCGTTCTTAGCGTTCGGCTTTTACCACTGGCGAGCTTCCTACAAACGACGTAATCGGCGAGCAATCCGTATCGGCTACGCTCTTTTGGCAATGGGGCTGATCGTATTGGTAAGCGGTGTGTTACTGATCAAGTTCGGTTCGTTCGAGTTCATGCGTGGTCAGGTATCAAAGCGAGTCGTTTACTGGTCCCACATTATTGCCCCTCTTGCTGCTATGTGGCTGTATTGGCTTCATCGCCTTGTCGGACCGAAGATTCGTTGGGTTATTGCACGACGGGTTGGACTAGCCACTGCCGTTGCGGTTGGATTGATGTTGATCGCACAGACCCAGGACCCCCGAAAATGGAATCGCAAGGCACCTGCGGATGGCCAAAAGTATTTTGAGAACTCGCTCGCGACCACTCGGGATGGAGGGTTTATTCCTCAACGAGTGTTGATGAATGACGACTACTGCAAAAAATGCCACCAAGACGTCTATAACGATTGGTTTCACAGCGCCCATCATTTCAGTTCGTTTAACAATCCCGCTTACTTGTACGCTGTCCGAGAAACACGACAGGTTTCCATGGAACGAGACGGAAACGTTCATGCAGCGCGATTCTGTGCCGGGTGTCATGATCCAGTGCCATTCTTCAGTGGTGCGTTCGATAACCCGCATTACGATGATGTCAATGATCCCACGAGCCAAGCCGGTATTACGTGCACGGTCTGCCATGCGATAACGGAGGTCGAATCGACTCGTGGAAATGCAGACTACATCATCGAAGAACCCCAGCATTATCCTTTCGCGTATAGCAGTAACCCAGTGTTGCAACAAATCAACATGCTGATGGTGAAGGCCAAGCCTGCATTTCACAAGAGTGAAATGCTCAAGCCCGTGCATAAGTCAGCCGAGTTCTGTAGTACATGCCACAAAGTTCACTTGCCCTACAACTTGACCAAATACAAGGAATGGGTGCGTGGTCAGAATCATTACGACTCGTACTTGCTCAGCGGTGTGGCCGGGCATGGAGCCCGAAGCTTTTACTATCCGGAGAAAGCTCAAACGGACTGCAATGGCTGCCACATGCCGTACAAGGAATCGGTCGATTTTGCTGCCAAACCGCATCCAGAATCTGGGAAGTCGGTTGTTCACAACCATTTCTTCCCAGGTGCGAACACAGCATTACCTTATTGGCGGAATGAACCGGAGTATGTCGAGCTTGCCAGATCGATTCTTAAGGACTGTGCACGGGTCGATATTTTTGGGGTCCGAAAAGAAGGGACCCTCGAAGGGGAACTTGTTGCGCCATTGCGCCCGGTCGTTCCGGAGGTGGAAGCGGGGAAGGCGTATCTGCTGGAAACGGTTATCCGCACCCTCAAGGTTGGGCATCATCTGACCCAAGGGACCGTTGATTCCAACGAGCTTTGGTTGGAGGTGCGAGCTGAATCTAAGGGACGGGTAATTGGAGTCAGCGGAGGACGCAATGCGGATGGTGCCGTCGATGAGTGGTCGCATTTCGTGAACAACTTCGTCATCGACCGAAATGGTAAACGAATAGCAAGGCGTAACGCGCAAGACATCTTCATTGCTCTCTATGATCACCAATTGCCTCCCGGAGCCGGCCAAACTGTGCATTATCGGCTTGAGATCCCTGATGATATCGATGCTCCGGTGGAGGTGTCGGTACGGCTTAATTACCGAAAATTTGATCGCGGTTACATCGAGTTCATGGATCGAGAGTTCAAGGAGGGGGACCGAGATTTTCACAATCGTGGCTCGGGAGCAAACGAATTGCCGATCACCGTGATCGCCGAGGACAAAGTCGTTTTCCCTGTCGTAACAAAATCGGGAAGTCGGATCGAAGCGGTGGAGGGGAGCAAGAAGCCCATTGAGCCTACATGGCAACGGTGGAATGACTATGGCATTGGGTTGTTACTGACCGGTACGGCCCAGCTTAAGCAAGCTGCAGAGGCATTCGCTGAAGTTGAGAAGTTGAACCGTTTCGACGGGCCTCTCAACATAGCCCGTGTTCTATTCGCTGAAGGGAATCTTGACGGTGCAACGGTTGCATTGGCCCGTGCTGCTGCCATGGACCCGCCACCCCCAGCGTGGACGATGGGGTGGCTAAGTGGCGAGGTTGCTCGACAGCAAGGACAATTCGATGTCGCCGCAAAGAACCTTCATGGGGTCCTCTACGACGATAATGAAGAACGACGGAAACGCAAATTTGATTTCTCGCTCGACTACGTGGTCCGGAATCAACTCGGGGCAACTTATTTAGACCTAGCCCTCGCATCCGAAAGCCAGGACGACAAAGACCGAGCGGCCGAGTATTTGGGACTCGCTCGTTCCGAGTTTCTCAAGGTGCTTGAAACCGACAGCGAGAACTTGATGGCGCACGCGAATTTGGTCACCTTGTATGAACGATTGGGGGATGAGGTGAATGCGGAATTACACCGAAAAGCCAATCTGAAGTACAAGCCGGATGATAATGCCAGTAACTTAGCCCGGCGCCCTGCCCGTCAAAATTATCCTGCGGCCAATAAAGCAGCTGAGGCGTTGGTGATTTATTTACTTCAGCGTCGAGGAGCACCCGAATTACCCGAAGACGCGGCCGTGGAATCCATCGCATCGTCAGCAAGCAATTCACCTACAAATAACACACCTGCGACCGCCGCTTCGACTTTGCAATCGATCGACGCGACGGGCGGTCAGTAGTTCACCTCAGCAACCCTAGACTTAAATTCACTCGGTCCATACTGATTCATTTGGTTGGTTCGAGGATCGATAAGGCTTTTTACGCTCTTCTAATACTCAGGCTTCTCTCATCCCCACCAACGATTAAAACCATGGCGAGTTCCAAAAAAAGTAGAAGTCCGGTTGCCAGCAAGAGGTCGTCAGCGACACCCGATCCTGTAGGAGCAGACGTTGAAAATGATGCCATCATCGGAACGATGTTTTGGAGATCGCTTGGGTTGATCGCATTGCTGCTGATCTGTTTTACCATGGTTTATTCTTTGACGCGGCCAGCGGAGAAGAAAGGGCCTGAAACCAAAACGCAAACGACACTTCCTCAAGAGCGAAAAACGAACACAGTTCAGATTCCGAACATTCCCTTTCAAGATATCACGGCGGCGTCCGGACTCGATTTCGTTCATTACGATGGTAAGAAAGGTGAGAGACTATTGCCGGAGACAATGGGGGGTGGAGGCGGATTTTTCGATTTCGACAACGATGGCGATGAGGATATCCTCTTGGTCAATTCGTGCGATTGGCCTTGGACCAAGAGAGAGGGGGTGAAGGCACTACCCACGATGCACTTGTACCAGAACGATGGGACTGGCAAATTCAAGGATGTAACCAAGGAGGTAGGGCTGGACGTTACGTTCTTCGGAATGGGGCCAGCCTTTGGGGACTACGACAACGATGGATGGGTGGATGTGTTCATCACTGCGGTAGGGACCAATCATCTATTTCGGAACGATCATGGGAAGTTCGTTGATGTCTCTGAGGCGTTGGGAGTCGCTGGCAGTCCCGGTCAGTGGAGTTGTCCCGCAATGTGGTTCGACTACGACCGGGATGGAAAACTGGATCTAATTGTTGGTAATTATGTTTCATGGAGTCGCGAAATAGATTTGTCCCTGGCTTCGACGTTGGTGGGTATGGAACGATCCTATGGCCAACCCACGAACTTCGACGGCGTACACATGTACTTGTACCATAACGAGGGAGGAAAGTTCTCAGAGGTTGGAGCACGAGCCGGGTTGCATGTGGTGAATGCAGCCACCAAGGTTCCAGAGGCAAAATGTTTGGGGATCGCTTTAGTTGATGCCAATCATGATGGTTGGCCCGATGTCTGCGTTGCTAACGACACGGTGAAGAACTTCTTGTTCATCAACAAAAAAGATGGTACTTTTGAAGATGAAGCGGTATCCATGGGCGTCGCACTAACGCGTGATGGTCAAGCAACGGGGGCGATGGGAATCGACTGCGGTAACTATCGAAACGATGATTGTTTAGGTATCGTGATTGGCAACTTTGCCAATGAACAGTCAAGCCTCTATTTAAGCGATGGTTTGAAACCGAGTTTTACCGATGTAGCGCCTACCACCGGGTTTGGGCCTCAGACTAGGATACGCCTAACGTTCGGTGTCTTCTTCGCGGACATGGATCTTGACGGCAGGATGGATATCGTTTGTACCAATGGCCATTTGGAGCCCGAGATTCAGAAGGTTTATCCAACGCAGCAGTACGAACAACCCGCTCAACTATTTTGGAACGCTGGGAAGCGACAAGCGACCCAATTGGTTGCTCTCAACGCGGAAAAGACAGGGGCTGACTTTCAAAGGCCGATGGTTGGCCGAGGTGCAACGTACGCTGATATCGACGGAGACGGTGATATTGATTTGCTTCTGATCGCCAACGGCGGTCCTGCTAGGTTGCTACGCAACGATCAAGCAACCAACAATGGATGGCTTCGTCTGAAACTCAAGGACAAAGCGAACACCGGTGCCATCGGTGCGGTGGTAACTATTCCAATCCTCGAAGAAGGAAAGGAGGTTGAGAGATTGGTTCGCTGCATTACAGCGACGCGGAGCTATCAGTCACAATCGGAATTGACTGCGACCTTTGGGTTGGGGGCACGAAAACCGTCGGAGCTGCGAGTGCGTTGGCCAGATGGAAGCGAGCAAACCGTGCCCATTGATGCACTCAACAAGACTCTGATTGTTGAGCAGGCACCCTAGTGGCAAATGCCTCTACGAATCGATGCTTTGGTTGTCTGAAAACCCATTGCGCAAACTAGGAGCGAAGCAGTGGTTGTGAGCTGTGGGTGATCGAGCGACCCAGGGTGATTCGCTTAACTCGGATTCTGCTTGAGAGACACCGAATAGAGTAGGACGATGGAGCCCATAGCGAGGAGTGACCAAGGGAACCATTCGGTGGGTTTAAACACCCGTTCCGACCCGGTTTGCTGAGCCGATTGGAACCAGCCTCCGCCACCTTGGGCGGCTGCTGGATCATCGATAACCCCTGCTACGAAAACTGCATTGTCGATCGCAAGGCACTCGATGCCAAAGATGATCAAAACGATACCGATCGCGCAAAAAAACGCGCGCCACATGGTTGATGGTCGAATCATGGTCTGTCGCTCGCAAACGATGGAAAGAGAGTCTCAATGCTGGCCGTGTACGCTTCCTTGCTCTTTTCCCAGCCCCCCTTAGCTCAATGTTTTCATCGTCAGGTCCTTAAAAATCCTTGATTTTTTCGCTGGCGAACCCTGTTTTTCACGCTGTTTTCAGCCGTGGGGTGAAGTCTGCGTGATCGAAAACATCCGAAAATCGTCATGGATGGTTTTTTCCCTACAAATTGAATTTCAAGGCGGTCTGGTGTACGTTAACCAGTCGTCTGGTGTCCGTGAATCCAACCGGCACGCTGTTCCTCGAACGGTAAGTCCAAACTTCCTTCCATTTTTTTATTGAGTTGACATGGCCAAATCAAATCGTCGTCGTTTCCTTCAATCCACTGCCGCTGTTGGCGCTGGGTACTGGGTTGCAGGTGGTGTAGCTCCCAAGGAGAGCCGATCGGCTCTTGAAGAAATTCGGTTCGCGTGTGTCGGTGTTGGAGGTAAAGGCTCCAGCGACTCGAAGGACGCGGCTAACAATGGAAAGATCGTTGCGATTTGCGATGTTGATGACAACACGCTCGCTCAGCGCAAGAAGGACGAAGATTTCGAGGATGCACAGGTATTTAACGACTACCGAAAGCTCTTCGACAAGGTAGGAAAGGAGATCGATGCGGTTACCGTCAGTACACCGGACCACACGCACGCGGTTGCGACGGCGATGGCGCTGCGTTTAGGCAAAGCATGTTACACGCAAAAGCCGTTGACGAGAACCATTTGGGAGGCTCGCAAATTGGCGGAACTCGCGGCGGCTTCCAAGGCTGCAACCCAGATGGGGAACCAAGGTTCCCAAGAGCCAGGTTTGCGATCTGCTGCTGCCAAGCTCAAGTCGGGAATCCTCGGCAACATCAAGGAAATCCACATCTGGACCAACCGTCCGGTTTGGCCACAAGGTATTCCTCGTCCCGAAGAACAACCTGTTCCAGCGCATCTCCATTGGGATGAGTTCATCGGACCTGTCGAAATGCGTCCCTACAATGGTGCTTATCACCCATTCAAATGGCGTGGATTCTGGGCCTTCGGAACCGGTGCTCTCGGAGATATGGCATGCCATACGCTCAACGTTGCATTCGCGGGCTGTGAATTGACCAATCCTGTTAGCGTTCAAGCGACTACGACCGGTCACAATCGCGAAACGTTCCCGGCATCGTCGAAAATCAACTTTGAGTTTGCAGCGACGAAGAACCGGCCTGCTCTCAATATGATTTGGTACGACGGTGGTAATAAAGTGGATCCAGCAATGCTCGAAGGCCGTCAGCGCAGCGACAGCGGACTGCTTATTATCGGCGAAAAAGGAAAGATGTACTCACCAAACGATTACGGTGCCGAGTGCTTCTTCACAGGTGTCGAAGACAAGGAAGTTGATTTCGAGCGAAGCCCTGGACACTTCAAAGAGTTCGCGATCGCTATCAAGACCGGCAAACCGACTTGGTCGAACTTCGCAAACTACGCTGGCAAGATGACCGAGGTTATCCTCCTTGGAAACCTTGCGGTTTGGGCAGCCGGAGAGGCGAAGAAGCCAGGACAGCAAGTAAGCAGCGATAAACTCCTTTGGGACGCTGAAAATCTCAAGGTTAAGGGAAATGACAAATTCGATAGCATGATTCGCCCACAATACCGAGCAGGTTACGACCTGTAGGCGACTCAGGACATAAGTCGTTGGAAGGGCGATCGGCCCGCAAACAAGTCTTTAAACCGAAATTGAAGCGTGCGAGAAGTTGTAACTCTCGTACGCTTCTTCTTTTTTGCAGATGCCACTGTGAAATCGTGGACCTGGCACTACCATGGAGTGCTTGCAAGCTTACAAACAACTCAAATGATTATTATATGACGCAACCCGATAAAAACAGCTTGAAAAGCTGGTTCATTGGGCTCGGATTACCTGTCGCCATTGTCGGACTAGGCGTATGGATCTATCTAGCCCTAGGTACCCAGAAACCGAAACAAGTCAATCAGGATACTGCTAACCCTCGCGTCGTTCTTTCCAAACTACCGATCATCAGCGTGGGGTCCGTCATGGCGTTCGAGGGGATTCCAACACTCGACATCAATCTGTCGGGGACCGTGGTTCCCTTTCGACAGATCAATCTCGCCGCCGAGGTTGCAGGGAGGGTGCTCTACAAAAGCGATGAGTGCAGGATCGGTCGTTATGTTCACGAAGGAGATGTTTTATTCCGCATCGATCCAACCGACTATAAATTGGACGTGGAGCGTTTAACGGCCCTCAGGGAGAGCGAATACGCGCAGCAACACGAATTGGATCAAGAACTATCCAATGCGAAACGCTCGCTTGCACTTGCGGAGGAGGAACTGGCTCTTCTCGATAAAGAGGTTGCTAGGATTGATGCGTTGCCCGAAGGGTTCGCGAGCGGCACCGAGAAGGACCAAGCAAAACGTCAGCGCTTAATGAGTGAGAATCAAGTGGTAACGATTCAGAATCAGTTGAGGCTTTTGGAAACCCGACGCGCACGGCTCGAACTCGCCGAACGTCTGGCGGAGACTCAGTTGAATCAAGCGAAAATCAATTTGGAACGCTCTGAAATTAAAGCACCCGTCTCGGGTGTAATCGTCAATGAAACGGTCCAGAAAGACTCCTACGTACAAAAAGCCTCCTTGATGTGTGTGATCGAGGATACGGAGCGTGTTGAGGTGACGTGCAATCTTCGAACCGATCAGCTCCTGCTGGTGCTTGATCAGATCGATAGCAAAGACGGGACATCGTCATCGTCGCGGGTGACGCGGTCCTCCAGCTACGAGCTTCCCAAAACCCCCGTGGATATTTCCTATCATGTTTCCGGAAGGGACGACATCGTTTATCAATGGCGAGGTCATCTGAGCCGATACGAAGGAATCGGTTTGGATCCGCAGAGTCGAACGGTTCCTGTTCGAATCACCGTCGAAAATCCGAGAGAAGTTCGCCGCAATGGCGAGCTCATTGCCGAAGATGGCAATGGAGGCTTACCGGCTTTGGTCCGTGGAATGTTTGTTGATGTGGCGATCAAGACCATCCCAAAGCAGGCGTTAGTCCTGCTGCCCAAGTTGGCGTTAAAACCAGGTGGACAAGTTTGGAAGTTCGAACATGACCCTTCGATACTTTCCTCAAGTTCAGATTCGAAGTCGGGTACGGCGGATATCGATTCCGCGCTGAATCTTCCAAAGCTTGAGGAGTGGGATGCCGGCCGAGTCAAGATTCTCGGAGGGATCCGAACTGTTAGCTTGATACGAGTTCCAGCTTTTTGGAATGAAGAGTACTGGGTTGCCGAGGCTAAAAACGAGCTGAAGATCGATGAGAAGCTGATCGTCTCACCTCTGTCGAATCTCATCGGGGATGGTAACGATAAAGTACGGATGGCATTGAAAAAGAATACCAACGGAGAGTCGTCGAAATGAGCAGTGTCATTCGATGGGCCGTGAAAAACATGGCGGGTGTCAATTTTTTGGTATTTGCCGTGCTCATTGGAGGGCTGTTTAGCTTTTTTGGGATGCGGCGTGAGACCTTTCCCGAATTTCAATTGGAAGTGATTCTCGTGAGCGTTCCTTATCCGGGTGCGACGCCGGACGAGGTCGAGAGTGGGATATGTCAGAAAATCGAGGAAGCTGTTCAGTCGTTATCCGGAATTAAGAAACTGACGAGCATATGCCGCGAGGGAAGTGGCTTTACGCTACTGCAGCTCGAACCCAACATTAAAGATGCACAGAAAGTCCTTTCCGAGGTGCGGTCCGCCGTCGACCGCATCTCTGTCTTTTTCCCCGAACGGAGTGAAAAGGCAACGGTTGAACAAGTAACGTTTCGACTGCCCGCGATTCGACTGGCCATTTTAGGTCCAAAACAGGGTGACTCTGGAACCGAGCAGCGACTTCGAACCATCGCGGAGAACGTGCGAGAGCGATTGATTGAATTGCCCAATGTTTCTCAAGCCCAACTCCTCAATGTCAAACCCTACCAAATCGACGTTGAAGTGGGCGAAGACACTTTGCGAAAGTACGGATTAACTCTATCGCAAGTCGCCATGATGATTCGCAAGGAGAACTTGGAAACACCGAGTGGGCAACTGAAAAGCGATGGCCAAGAGATCTTGTTGCGAGGCAAGAACAAGCGTGACTTTGGCGACGATATTGCCAAACTTCCGTTGATTACACAGCCAAATGGCGTGGTGTTGACCGTGGGAGACATCGGTCGCGTACGCGATGAGTTTGATGACGTCGCTGCAATCAACGAGATCAACGGCCGCCCGGCGTTGGTGATCAGTATTGAGAGAACCAGCAACGAGGACCTTCTAAGTATTTCTGAAGAAGTCACTGCGTTCGTGAAAAGAACGGAAATGCCGGACGGTTATTCGTTGCTCGCTTGGGGAGATGAAAGCATCGATGTTCGCGATCGGATACGAATGCTTCGTGAGAATGGGCTCCAAGGAGGAATCATCGTATTTTTGCTACTGGCAATGTTCCTTAACCTAAGGCTCGCTTTTTGGGTGGCGATGGGAATCCCTATTAGCCTGATGGGAGCAGGAATCGGGCTGTACGCGATGGGGGAGACGTTGAACATGTTGACGATGTTCGCGTTTTTGATGGCGGTCGGCATCGTAGTCGACGATGGTATTGTGATCGGAGAAAATATTTTTGCCCATCGAGCGATGGGTAAGTCGAATTTGCAGGCTTCCATCGATGGAGCGATTGAAGTCCTGCCGAGCGTTTTTTCGAGCGTCGCGACAACGATCATTGCATTTTTGCCTCTTTTGTATGTGTCTGGCGTGATGGGTAAGTTCATCGCGGTTATGCCAGCAGCAATCATACTCATGCTGGTGATTTCGCTCTTTGAAGCATCTCTTGCCCTACCTGGGCACCTGTCGCATGAGTCAAAGCCTCCCAAGACGTCGCTGCAGAAGATACAGCATTTGCTGAAACGACCTTTGGTTCCGATCGAGCGATTTTTCGAGAGAATCTCCATTCGATGCAACGCCGCGCTCGATTGGTTCGGAGAAAATTTTTATGGTCCGACCCTGAAGTTGTTCTTGCGTCACCCATTGATACCCTTTGCCTTGGGGTTCACCGTCGTCAGTTTGGCCGCTGGAATGGTCCGTTCAGGTGTCGTGCCCTTCGAGTTCTTTCCCAGCTTGGATGGTAAAACCATCATCGGCCAAGTCATCTACCCAGATGGGACTCCTGCTTCCATTACGGCGGATGCGGCGCGACGCATGGAACAAGCCATTCGTCGAATCAGCGAAGAAGTCGCTGAGCGAGAGATCAAGGAGGGAAAGAATAAGACGCCCGAGCCACTCGATCGTACGGCGCCTCGCGGCCCGGTGAAACTGACATTCTTACGAGTTGGTTCTGCGGACGCGGGGAACCAAGGTGCGGGTGACCGGATTTCCGGTTCCCATGTGGCTCAAGTGCAAGCTGAGATACACGATGCGACGGAGCGAAACATCACCAGCGATCAATTGATTCAACTTTGGCGAGAGGAGGCCGGTGTCTTCCCTGGTGCGGAACGGGTCACGTTTCAAGCCGCCAATATCGGACCTGGTGGAAAACCTCTCGAATTCAAAATTCTCGCACCACGTGAAAACGTTGCAGAATTGGATGAGGCTGTTGAAGCCGCCAAAGCGGCATTGGCGAAATACGACGGCGTTTATGATATTCGCGATGATTCGAATCCGGGCAAAACGGAGTTTCAGTTCACGATTCGAGAACGAGCGAAATCGCTAGGAATACGCCAAGAGGACTTGAGCGAGGCAATCCGCAGTGCCTATTACGGCTCTGAAGTCATGCGATTGCAACGAGGGAGGCATGAAGTCAAGTTGATGGTGCGCCATCCGTCGAATGAGCGCAGGAGTCTCGCTGATTTTCAGGATTTACGGGTTCGCGGACCAGATAATGTCGAGCGCCCTCTGGCAGAGCTCGCAGACATCAAGGTTACCCAAGGTTACTCCGAGATCAATCGTCTCGACCAACTCCGATCGATTACCGTCTCTGCCGAGTTGGATACAACCAAGGCAAATGCGTCTAGAATTGCGATCGACTTAAAGTCCGACTTGGTTCCCAAATTGCTAGCTCGCTTTCCATCGCTTCGGTTTCGTTGGGAGGGCCAGCAACAAGAGACTGCAGAGTCTTTCAATAGTTTGGCTATCGGTTTTCTTATAGCCATGTTGGCGATGTACCTGCTCTTGGTTTTTGAATTTCAATCGTACCTGCAACCTCTGATTGTTCTTGCCATTGTTCCCTTTGGTATGGTTGGAGCTATCTTTGGGCACGCGATCCAAGGATTACCGCTAACTCTATTCAGCATGTTCGGTATGGTCACATTGGCCGGGGTGGTAGTGAATGATTCGATTGTGATGGTCGACTTCATTAACCAATGCATTCATCGCGGGATGCTGCCTCGCGATGCGATCATTACGGCCGGTTCAAGACGATTGAGGGCTGTGTTTTTGACGAGCGTGACCACGATCGCAGGTTTGTTGCCTATGTTGCTCGAGAAATCCTTCCAAGCTCAAGCGTTGATACCGATGGCCACAAGCCTGGCATTTGGATTGCTCGGCTCGACGTTGTTGGTGCTATTGATGGTGCCTCTCCTTTATCACTTTTATGTTCTCCTGACGTTTACCGATGAAGAGAGGTTCGGCATGGGGGTCGAGCGGAGCGATTCTTCGGATGTGACTGCGATAGAGAACGCAGCGAGGGTAGATACCGGGGGACTGGCGACCAGTAGTTAAAGAACTGCTGATTTCGGTGGTCTTTTGTCGTTCAGGAGTAGCCATCGAAGCTGGTCGGACGTTAATGCCCGCCCGATTTATTCTCGGCCGATGCTGCTTCGGCTGCTTCCTTGGCGGCGAGGACCTTGGCCTTGTCGTCGAGTGACTTGGTATTGACCAGTCGGCTCGCTTTGGATTCTGCTTCTTCGTAGATTTCCTTAAGCATGAATACTTCGACCCGGCAGTCCCCCGCTTCGTCAAGAGGTTCCGCTATATCCCGAGGTTCTGTACTTCCAGCTTGGCTGATTCTAATTCGCCGATGATCGACCCCGTGATCGATCAGAAACTGTCGTACGGCGAGGCATCGTTTGTAGGATATCATCAGCGAATCGAGGATCGCTTGATCAGATTTTCCGCCCCCTGATGCCGAGTGTCCACGGACCTCGATCTTGTGCTGTTTGCCTTCTAATTCAGGCATGAACTCCAGCAACTCCTTGCGCGCTGCGTCTACCAATTGTACCGAGTTGAGTTCGAAAGGGACGATTTTACCGATGTTAGAACGTTCACCCTCGTCCGTCATTTTTCGGACCCGAGCTTCGTTTTCAGTTTTCTTGGCACCCTTGGACTTTACAACACGCCTGCTTCCCTGTCCAACATTATTGGATGTCACCAGCGACTTGGCTTCGATTCCTGCGAAACGACGTCCACCGGGGTTGCGAAAGTGCTCTGCGACTGCAGTCTTTACGTCGGAGCTCTGGGCCGTCAGCCACATGACCATGAAGAAGGCCATCATAGCGGTTACGAAGTCCGCATAGGCAACCTTCCATGCACCACCTCCTTTACCAGCCATGGCTTATGCTCCTCCCGATTCAACTGTCTTGAATAGTTTTTCGAGTTGCTCTCCAGATGGTCGAACATCATGTTCTAACCCGCGTCGCCCAGATTCGATCGCCATCTTTGGCTGCATGCCATTGAAGAAGCCTTGAAGGATCACGCCGATCGTCTTGAAGTATGCGGATTCCGTGTGGCCGACCAGTTCCATCTTTGCAACGAGCGGAGCGATAAAGCCGTAGGATGCTAAAATCCCGAGAAATGTACCGACCAGTGCCGCACCAACCTTGTGCCCGATTTCTTCGGGAGGGCCATCGATATGTCCCATCGTGATCACGATACCCAACACAGCGGCGACGATTCCAAAACCAGGGAGCGCATCGGCTGTCTTGCTGAGAGCGTTAATAGGGTGATGGTGCTCATCCTCCATCGCCTTGATCTCAATATCCATCAACGAACCAATATCCTCGGGACGGATGGATCCATCGATCACAGGGCTGAAGGCTCCCTTGATAAACTCGGTCGCATGATGGTCCGCAGCGAGTTTCGGGTACTTGGAAAATACGGCGCTCTTGTGCGGATCCGCTATATGCGATTCGAGAGCTAACAATCCATCGCGTCTCGCGATTCGGAATAACTCATAGAGCGCACAGAACGTGTCTTCGTAACACTTTGCGTTGTAGGGAGACCCTTTGATCGCTTGAATCATTCCCTTGACCAGGTTCTTAAGAACGCTGCTCGGGGACATGATGATGAGCGCTCCGAGGGAAGCTCCACCAATGGTTAGAATTTCGGATGGGTGGATGAGTGCTTCCACGTGGCCACCAGCCCACATGAATCCACCCAATACGCATCCGCAGACCACAATGAATCCGACGATAACAACCATGATTACCTCATCCCAACGGGAAATTCCGCTGAGCAATATAGCTCGCCAGATGGAACGGAGAGGCTATTTCAGAGGTTGGTAATTTGGTTCAGTCGCGAAGAAAGTTGGAATCGTTCCGGAAATACTCTTTGTAGGGATTGCAGCAGGCGATCCCTGGCTATGAAAGCTCAACTTGCAAGATCGTTTGAAGAACTACCAGTGGGGGGGGGGCGATCTCGAACCCACAAGGCAGCCAACAGAATCCATAGAACCATGCAGGCGATCTGATACCCTGTAAGACCAGCGGCGATAATTGGTTCCGGTCGAATCCACTCGGTCACGAATCGAAAGATCAAGTATGCCATTAGATAGGCCTTGAGACGCTGATGCACCAACCAATTGCGTCGTTCCGCGACCCATAAGATAAAAATCGCGGAGGAATGGAAGGCGACTTCATACAGTTGTGTTGGATGTCGATGGGTACCAGGAGGATCCTGAGCCAGAGGAAAATCACATCCCCAGGGAAGTTCCGTGGCAGTGCCATAACAACATCCGGCAAAAAAGCAGGCTAGGCGGCCAATAGCGAACGCTGCGGCCAAGGGGATCGCAAACGAGTCACCTGTCTTTTGATGGACTCCCATCATCCATTTGGTGATTTCGACTGCTAGGTATCCGCCGAAGATGCCGCCGAGAATTGTTTTTCCATCCGAAAGCCATAGAGTACCATTCGTCAGCGATTCCCAATCTGCTTCGAGCAGAAACGGGACTTTCGCTCCGAGCATAGCACCGACAAAACCTGCGTAAGCTAACCCGCTGCGTTGATGGAAATCCAGATCCAGCTTAATCTGTCTTCTTCGTAGTAGGAGCCAAGCCACCACGACAGCTAGAACCATGATCGCACCGTAGAGTAAACGGTTCGCGGCATTCATCGACGAATCGTCTCAGTGGATGGAGTCGCGTTTGTTTCTAGCGGGAGGTTCGTGCTAACATTCAGTGAACCCACTCCAGGGTAGACCAATAACCATTGATCTGGAGTCCACGCATCTGAGTCTCCGGCGACGAGGAACTCTGAACTTTCGGAGTGGCGTTCACGAGTTATGGATATGGCCCATGGGTGTTCCGACCAGTCGATGGACATCGAGGGTTTTTTGGAAACTCCGTTTCCCGCTGTTTGGACTTCATGTATGTTTAGCGCCGTACCGTTACCGTCGGTCGGACTCGAGCGTTCCAGGATTTGGTCGAGTGGGATCGCTATCTCGGCGCTCCATGCGTTGTTTTGTACATCCAGAGCGATAAACCATTTAGGGTTCCACCAACGCATGTCGTTGCACTGGTCGAGTGTTCCACCATCGCGATCCCACCCGAGTTCGAACCAAGTTGCATAGTCGCGATCCACATCGATCCGCAGTCGAACGTGGTCCAGTGCTTCGTTGAGTCCATCTCTAGAGCGTGTTTTTTTGCCGGCTTTACCTGCTGCTGTTGGTGAAACGGAAAGCTCGTTAGAGATATTTCTCGGGCAGATGCAATGGAGGAAAAGAAACTCGGAATCTCGCATCCAGCGTATCTCCGTACTGGCTGCATTGGACTCCCAAACTGTTGTTAATCGTCGCGGTGAAACCCCCTGCCATACCGCTTCGTCGGCTTTGCCATCGAGATAGGGGCGTTCGTTTGCCCAGGGGATTTGGATAGTTTTTAAGTAGTCTCGACCACCTTCAAGGATACGTTTTTCCTGTTCGAGTAATGGATTCCAGTCCCGTAACTGAGGTGACGCAGGCGGCCAGAAAAATGCTTCCTTCGACTCTGCCGTGTCTCCACTGCCGAGGAGTCCTCCTTTGAGCAACCGAGAAGTCCGATAACGAGAGGTAATGAGCCAGGCCCATTTCGGTTCGCTTTTTCGCGACTGCCATGCATCATCCCAAGTCGCGAGCTTCTGGCTGAACTCCAAGGTACTTTCACCCTTGGCGATCTGTGTTAGGCGATTCGTTTTGTCGAACCCTACCTTGGCAATCGATGTTTCCTTGGTTGCAAACGGCGAAAGCTGTCCCGCAGCAGATTCACTGGAGGTAGGGGCAGGTGACGACTCCTTGGATTCTGCGGCTGAGAGTTGCTGGCGAACGATAAAGTACACCTCCGCACTACCGTAATGAGTTAGCCATTCGTTGTAGGCAACCGCATTAATGTCCTTGTCTGGAAATAGCTCAAATAACAACTGGATTGAAGTAGCCCATCGGTTCCAATGCCCGCTTTTACGAGATTCTACAGCAATCGTCCAAAGGGTATCTGCGGTCATTTCGGGCGTGAGGGGCTTTATAAACTCGCGAAGAGCTTCATCCCAACCGAATTCCACTTGGAGTCCGTTTCCTCGTGACTTTAACAGTTCTGGGATCTTTGCAGTGGCGCTCGCGGATGCCAGGAGGTTGGGTAGCTTTACCGAGATACGCTTTGGTTCCCGCAACATTGTGTCTTCATCGAGAATCAAGCCGTCGAGCGGATGGACGATGTTGACGCTTCGCTGTGCCGCCATGCGATAGGTTGTTTTTTGCTTAATACTACTGTTTCGATTGTTCTCAAAATAGGGATCGCTGCTAATCAATTTACGAACAGGCAGCATTGCTTCCGAAAGAATCAGTCCGCATCCGTTCATGGTCATTGTCGGGGCAAGATGAATACCGCCGCCATGGATGGATTTAAGCAGCACTCGTTGCGTGTTCCATTCCGGTAACGGAATGCGACTTGAATCGCTGAAGAGTTTGAAGTTGGGAAGCGATGCTAAGTGAATAGCTTCGGCCGCCGCCGCCGCATTCGCGGATTCCAGTGGACTGGTTGAGTGTATGTCTTCCGTAACAATAACATCAGGTCGACGTTGACGGATCTCAAGGATAAGTTTTCGAACTAATTCGGATGTGTTAAAGGAAGTGTTTGAGTTCGCAGTGGTCGCGGAACCAAGGTCGTTGGGTTTCTGATAATACGCTAAATCTGTTGCACGCAATCCGGAACGTAAATCGCCGGTGGGAAAATCAGGATAGACGGAGAGCCGACTAAATTGCATGGGGCTCGCCATCAATTCGGTCCTTACGGATCGCTCCGGATGATGGGTCAGCTTTTGTTCAAAGTGTTGGTCGTGGACAATAACACCGGAGACATGCCTTTTTCCCTCGATCGCTACGTAAGTCATCAAGTCCCATGGAATAGTTCGTTCCGTAGCCGATATGGCAAAACAACCTTCTCTTAGTCCAGACCTATGTGATGCAATCCAAGCGTGACCGTTATTTCGGGTGATGAGGACCTTGCTGAGTTCTCCACAGGCCATCACGACGTTCTCACTTAGCGCCGAGATACATTGGAGGTGGCTGGTTTGTTTGGTCTCTTGTACCTCCCAGCGAACCCCGTTGTCCGAGGAGTGCCAAACAACTGTACCCGGACTTCCGATGACCCAAACGTGGGATCCAGCCGTCGATAGGTCGTTGAGAGAAATCAACTCCTGATCGCTGGGAGTGCCTGGCAACTGAAGCTGTGCCCAGCGAACACCATCGTCCGATCGAAAGAGTTTACCGGAGTCTCCGCCGAGCCACCACGAACCGCCTGACCACCGGCAAAATCGCCACGGCCGAAACGGGTCACTAGGAACCAACACGTCCGAAAATTCGACGCCATCTGCCGAGAATTGGACTTTTCCTGATCGCCCGACGACCATGGTTCTACCTGCATTATCGATGGCGGCACTTTGGAGATGGCCACATGGAATCGGACGCGGACTCCAGCTGACCCCGCCATCGATCGTCTCAAACAACGCTGTCTGCCAGTGGCTGGACCAGTCTCCCCAAGCTAGCCAGTGCTTCGTAC
>VGZN01000030.1 GCA_016872635.1 Planctomycetota bacterium
CTTCCCTACGCAATTGTTCAAGACGACAAAGAGATCGGTTCCATCACTTCGATGGCCCCAACTCCAGCGGGTGATTCGCTCGCTTTAGGGATGGTGCGCCGTAGCTACTTTCAATCAGGAACTGAGCTCAGGATCGACGGACGCCAGGCGACCGTTTTGAGTATCCCTGAATAAGCTGTCTTAGTTACCAAGGATTGCCACGATTTTCAGCGCGAATCGCTGCGTCTTCATAGGCCTTTGGATCGGACAGCGACTCGCTCAAGGAAACCTTGCAGTAGTCGAGCAATGTTCCTTTCTCGAAGTGTACATTTCGAATAGCCAATGCGTACTCGATACGAGTTTGGTGGTAGCGTACACGGGCATCCAAGAGCCGACGATGGGTTTCGAGCAAAACGTCCAATGCTGGATCTTGGCCCGACTCCCATTTTGCTTGCAAGCTCTGCAGTTGTCGAAGGATCTCTTCGAGTCGCTTTTCTTGAAGCTGCATCGTATCGTAGGCACGCTGCATTTCGTTCATCGCATTGCTCAATCCGAACAGAACATTCCGCTCTTGTTCCTTGAGAATATCTGACTCGCGATGCAATGTGAGTTGGGAGAACCGAACGGCGGCATGCGCCTTCCGAAAGCCAATCGGCATCGCATACTCGACGCCGGCTTGCCACTCTTGGTATTCCCCATCGAGAAAGTTCTCGATAGCATTGGACTTTCCGGAGTAACTGATCAAGTCCTTCCCAAAGCCTCGAAAGCGATATCGTCCGACGACGTCGAGTTGAGGCTTGAGGAAATTGCGATTCGCTATCAGTTCGAGTTCTCGCTGCTTGACCACCCAACGCTGTCGACGGATTTCCTCGCGGGCCGAGAGCGCTTCGCTACTTGAGAAGTACCAGTCATATGCGATCGGCGATTGGGCTGGTTCATTGCTCGGCCGCAGGATCTTTCCGTCGGTAATTGGGAAGCCGATGATCAGGCGGAGTCATCGTTCGCATAATCGAAGTCCACCAACACTACGGAAGCTGCCACCGGAACTGCCATTGATGGTGCGAGTTCCATCGAGCACTCGACCATGGACCGCGTCGATCACTTCGGACTCGAACCGATAGTATTGTTCTTTCGCTTGAGCTGCATCGGCGACCCCCTGCGTTGCCGTTTGCGATTCGAGTTTGCGAGCCGTTAGCAGTGCAATATCGCGAGCATCGATCTTGCCCCGAGATCTCGGTACGCATAATAGAGATCCCAATAAGCGTTTTCGACATCGGCGACTAAATCTCGCACTGCTCGTGAAAACTCAGCCAGACTGATGTCCGTCCGAACACGGGCGATGAGAACACCATTGATCTGACCGGGCTTGGCTCCCGGACCAGCTATTCGGTTGAAACGTGTTCCTGCCCCCTGCATCAACGGCTGCCGGACCTCGGATTCAACAATCTCTTCCCAACTCGTTCGTCCGATAGCATTCGATAATTGGTTATTGCTATCGTAAACAGAGCTTTTGCGAGCGATGAATTGCGCGCCGGTAGCAGATCGCTTGGTCAGTGCATTTCCGTAGTTATGAAGATCCTGCTGAAAGATCCCTTGGTCGCCGAAAAAGCGATTGTTCAGTCGACGATCATTGTTTTCAAAAAATGCAGAAGCGGAGAGTGTGGCATCAAACTCGGAAAGTGCAGCTTCCTCGCCGAACCGTGGGTCGGTAAATACGGCAGCAGGATCATTGACTGTATTCACGGCATTTGGTGTGCGAAGAACCGTTCCACCTAGGTCCCGCATGATCCTGGAATTGGCAAGTGCCATTTGGATGGCGTCTTCCAGACGGAGCGAAAAGAAGTCCTCCGGCGACATTTTGCTCAAATCGATAGCCATCGGGGAGATGCCTAGTTCTGCATCTGGCGGACTGCACAATTCGAAAGCGGGTTCTGACATCCGGAGTTGAGCCACGTCCGGTGTTGGTTCCCTTGTTTCTGGGCGCAGTCCGCGAACCGAATAGGTTGACTCTCTCGGTGTGTGGCGCAGCCGAGATTCGTGGAGAGATAGAGCGCAAGCGCAGCGACCAGCCATCGCTTTTGTCGCATTATCCTCTCCCTCTCAAACCATCCGCGGATCTTGGAATTGCATGCTATAGTTCCAAGTTGTAGCAAGTCGTAAATCTTTTTCGGATTTCTATGCCGTAATCGATGAAGCAATTCCTTCGTCAACCGTTTATTGGCGGCGTAGGTTTCAAGATTCTCGATAGGTAGGGGAGCGTTACTGAAAGATCGGCTAGATGGGTTGTGGAGGGGGTTGGGTAGGCTTAGCCAGCGGAGGCAGATCGGGTAAGTGAGGGCATCGAGTTTCGATCGGTAGAGTGGCGGTTCACGATGTGGAAATGGGGAGGTATACTCAGGTACAACTAGGGGCCAGGAACCCAAGCACCCAAGGAACGCAAATGCAGAGCCTACCTTCAGTCGAGGGTAAGATTGAGTCGAGTGGATCATCGCTCGTTTCGCAGGTCCGCGCCATTCTCAAGCGGTCTTATGCATCGACCTCTCTTCAGGATGCAGGCTGTCAATTAATGGAGGGGCTTCGTTGCTTGGTGGATGCTGAGCATGCGGTTCTGTTGAGAACAATTTCGCCGAATCGACTCCGAACTACCCACGATAGTTCGTCTCGAAGTATTGCGGAGTTCGTGGCGATCAGTGGAACAAACGTGCCCAAACCATCGATGGATGCTCTCCAACCATGGTTGGAGCTTGCATCGAAGGTTTTGGACGCATCCTCTGAAGAGGAGAGATCCAAGTTCCTCAACGAACACGCAGAGAAAATCGGGATTGGTAGCACCATTGCGATTCCTATTTTTCCCTCTCAAACAGCCATGACGCATGGACCAATCGCACACGAGCGTCATCGCCTTACCAGCGACGCGGATTCCACACCCCAAAAGGTCCAACCCCTAGGACTGATCGTCGTAGAGTGGGACAAGCGTGAGCGATTCGAAGCTTACCAGGGGGCGTTGCACTCTGCAGTTCTATGGATCGTGGATGCCAGTGAGGTTTGGCTTAGCAAGCCGTCGAGGACATGGAACCAATGCCTGGGAAAGCATCGTTGGAAATGGCTTGTCGGATTGGTAGGGTTGGCCGCATTGTTTCAACCGATTGAGTTATGGGTGGAACTGGATGGGTCATTACAGCCGCAGTCGCAGCGAATCCTCTATGCTCCCACCGACGGTTTCGTAGCTGCTTTTTCAGGTCGGGATGGACAATCTGTAAATGCGGGTAATCTTGTTGCTCGAATCGCGTCACCCGATCTACAACTCCAGCGATTGCAATTGGAGTCGGAGAAGCGAATCATCGCTGAGAAGCGAAGCAGTGTTGAGGTCACCATCAACGAAATATCCAATCGCGATGACGCTGCCGCACTCATGAGGGCGCGACTCGCGGGTGAATTGGATGAGTTAGTAAAACGACAGGAAAGTATCGACCAGCAACTGCTCTGGCTCGATGGCGAAGAGAGGCGTCTTGAACTTCGCGCTGCCGCTGATGGGGTGTTTGTTTGCGATCCAGACTGGCATGATTCCGAGGATCGACCTGTCCGCCGAGGAGACTTGATGGCGAGGATTTTCCCTAAAGTGGGCAATTGGCAGTTGACCTCCAGTGTGATGGACTGGGATGCAGGGTACGTATTACAAGCTTGGCACCGAGTGGATCCAAAACAGGAGCGAGTAAAGGTTGAGTTCGTTTTGGCTTCAGAGCCAGGAGTGCATAAAACCGGTGTTATTGAATCGATCGATCACGCATTCAGGAACGATTGGACCGGTCCAGCGTTGGATGCTCGAATCCAGCCTATCGATGCATTGGTTGATCCCCGTATCGGTGCGACGGCGAAAGTTCGGGTGCCTTGCGGTCGATATTCACGCTGGTTTGTTTGGTTTCGTCCCATCCTAGATGCGATGTATCGGCGATTTTGGCTATGATCTGAGCCGTTCGAAGCCTGGGCTCGGTGCGTGTTCGCGGTTATCATCGTTGGGATCAGGGAATCGTTCATCCAAAGGAGTTACTCCCCCTATCATGTCGTCTGGTCCCCAAACCCGTACCAATCCGCCTGTTATCTCAACGACCAGTCGCCCGGTGGCTGTCGTCGATATCGGTTCGACAAGCGTACGGATGGCGATCGCTGAGATCGATCCGCAAGGGAATGTTCGGACACTTGAAGAGGTCTCGCAAGCCGTCTCGCTAGGGAAGGATACATTCACTTCACAGAATATCAGTAGGCGTAGTATCGAAGAATGCGCTCGGGTGCTTAAAAGCTATCGACGCCTGATGCAAGAGTTCGGTATCACCAGGGAAGACCAAGTCCGCGTCGTTGCGACCAGCGCAGTCCGTGAAGCCAGTAATCGACTTGCATTTATCGATCGAATGTATATCGCTACTGGTTTAGAGGTTGAGTCGTTGGATGAAGCAGAGGTCAACCGGATTACCTATATGGGAATTCAGCCTTTGCTGCAATCCAATCCGATGCTGGCATCCGTAAAAACAATTGTTGTCGAGGTGGGGAGCGGGAGCACCGAAGTATTAGTAGTGCGTGGTGGTAATGTCTTGTTCTCCAACACCTACCGATTAGGCTCGCTACGGATGCTGGAACAAGTCGATAAGTTCAAAACTTCACACGCCAAGCAGCGGGCAATCATCGAAACCCAGATCCGTAGGATCGTGCATCAGATTTTTGAGCATGTGGATGCAGGGCGAGAAATCCAGATGGTTGCAATCGGCGGTGATGTTCGCATGGCGGTCAAAAATATCGAAGGTGTTGAACAAGAAAAAACACTTCATAAGTTACCTACCGATGCACTGATGGATTTTGCAAGACGTATCGGACAGCTCAAGGAAGAGGAGTTGATCAGCCGTTATTCATTGAGCTTCTCGGACACCGAGACTCTATGGCCGGCCCTGATGAGCTATGGGCTTTTGGCCCGCGAGTTTCAGTGCCCGATGATGTTTGTGGCAGATACGAATCTTCGCGATGGCTTATTGAGCGATATGGCTGTCCGGGATGCGTGGACCGCTGAATTTCGCAATCAGATTATTCGATCTGCGATCAATCTGGGTCGTAAGATGGATTTTGATGAAGCCCATGCGAGGCATGTCGCGAATCTCTCGCGTAAGCTGTTCGCGGATTTAGCGGATGAGCATCAGCTAGACCAGAGGATGGAACTGATACTGTTCCTCGCTGCAATCCTGCACGAGATCGGGATGTTCCTCAACGCACGAAGCCATCACAAGCATGCGATGTACCTGATCCGAAATAGCGAACTATTCGGTCTCTCGGAAAGAGATCAGTTGCTGGTCGCTCTGGTTGTCCGGTATCACCGAAGGTCGTCTCCACAGCCAGACCACGAAGGCTACTCAACACTTGAAAGGAATGATCGTGTGGCGGTAGCAAAACTTGCGGCGATTCTGAGGCTGGCAATCGCGCTCGATGAGTCTCGGTCCCAACGGATCAGCAACATTCGTTGCCGCCGTGAAGAAGATCGCCTCGTGATCCTCACTCACGGCGTGGAGGATGTTTCTTTGGAGCAACTGACCGTTCGACAGTCTGGCGAGCTTTTTGAAGAGATTTTCGGCATGAGCGTGCTGCTCAGAAGCGATTCCCGATAAGATCGGCTCCGCCTTGCAGATCGATTTAATAGAGAAAAGAACACCGAATGACGCCGCGTTTTCTTCATTGATAATTCACTTTATTTAGCTCCTCTCGGTTACTACGAGGAAATATGCTAGTACAAGATTTTGCATCTTGAGAAGTAGTAAATGTGAGGAAAGCCCGTGAGAACAATCGTCCAAATCCTTTGCGTGTTGCTTATATACTGCTCGCCCTGTTACGCAGATATCGTTATCAGTGAGGTTTACTCTGCTGGGAGTGGAAATACCAACTACTACGGTGTTGATTGGTTTGAGCTAACGAATACTGGGACGAGTGATGTCGACATCACAGGCTGGAAAATGGATGATAACTCCAACTTGTTCGGAAGCGCAGTACCTTTCGGTGCGGAAGTCACTGTAATCGCCGCAGGGAAATCAGTGGTGTTTCTTGAGACATCCTCAGCTAACTATGCGAACCGAGTTGCCAGCTTTAATAACTTTTGGTTCGGTACCCCGACCAGTGGCGTGGTAATAGGTAGCTATAATGGAAGTGGGGTCGGGTTAGGTACAGGCGGAGACCAAGTCAATATTTTCAATGCAGCAGGGGTGAAGCAAGCTTCCGTAGTGTTCGGGACAGCAACGGTGGGATTCACGTTTGACAACGCAGCGGGTTTAAATAACACGACCATCTCGCAGCTAAGCGTGGCTGGGATTAATGGTGCAATTGTGAGTTTCAAGACAGATGGGCCAGGTCCGGGAACAGAAACAGGATCACCGGGCACCGTCTCAACTTTTTCCTCCGTCCCAGAACCGACATCAATCGCGTTGACTGGAATTGGTGGGTTTCTCGCCTTGGTCATTCGTAGACGAAGAAGTTAAATGCGAGGTAATTGCTACCCCTTTTAACTGGGCTCATTGCCGGGGTGAATCCACTTTGGTCCGTCGACAACGAACCATTCTTTCTTCCAGATCGGAACGTGGGCTTTGAGTTCATCGATAAGCCAATGGCAAGCGGCGATTGCATCGGCTCGGTGCGGACAACTCACAGCAATCGCTACCGATGCTTGACCGACGTCGACTCGACCGAGCCGATGTACCATTGCCATTTTCTTCACCGGCCATTTGGCCTCGGCGTTCTTGGCGAGTTGCTTCATTTGCGCGATCGCCATTTCGCGATAGGTATCGTATTCGAGATAGGCTGTTTCGATTCCCTTGGTCCAACGCCTCGTGGTTCCCAGGAATAAGCTCGTAGCCCCACAGCGCTCGTCCTCACAATACTTTAGTAGGCCTTCTACATCGATCGGGCCATCGATCAGTTCAATCATTTCTTTTCATCCCGAAGTGATTGAGCAAGGCCGGCATACTTTGCGGATTCCTCGGCGGAGACTTCAGGGTATTTGAGGTCTAAGGAGTCGAGATGTCCAGCGAGGATATCCGCGACGGCAGCGCGAGCATACCACTTGTCATCCGCTGGGATGATATACCACGGGGATTGCTTGTTCGAAGTTGCAGAAATCGCATCCTCGACGGCTTCCTCGTAATTCTTCCAGAGCTTTCGCTCTTCAAGATCGCGAGGATTGAATTTCCAATGCTTCGAAGGATCATCGAGTCGCTCAAGCAGTCTTTTGCGCTGTTCGTCTTGAGAGATATGAAGATAAAATTTTAAAACACTCGTTCCGCTGTCTACCAATGTCTTCTCGAACGATTTGATCTCTTCGTACCGTCGCTTCCAAAGATCCGACAGCTTTTTGTAGGGAAGCAGGTTTTGTGGTTCAAGGAAATTAGGATGGACGCGAACGACGAGGACCTCCTCGTAGTACGAGCGATTGAAAATCGCGATCATTCCTTTGCCAGGCAGGAACCTCATCGGACGCCATAAAAAGTGATGTTGCAGTTCCTCGGTATTCGGAGCGCGAAAGCCTTGGACTCGGCAGCCTTGAGGATTGATACCCCGCAGCACATGCCGGATGATCCCATCCTTTCCCGCGGTATCCATCCCTTGGAGGATTACTAATACGGCACGGCCCCCGGACGCGAACAGCCTATCCTGGGCTTGCTGCAAGCTCTGGATATCTTCCTCGAGCGATTGAACTCCATCGGTTTTCTTGACAAGTTCGTCCCCAGCATGGGTTGGGATCTTGGAGAGTCGAAAAGAATCGCCTTCTTTAATACGGAACTTCTTGGGGTCAAATCGATGTGTTGCCATGGTGCGATTCCCTGAGTCGAGATTTTATTGACGTTCGATTTCTTTGAGTGTAGTCACTGCATTAGCGACCAACAGCTCCTTCGATGCGTAAGTTCCAATCGAGTCCAATGTCGTGAACTGGAGCGGAGTGAGTTAGTGCACCTACACTTATTCGGTCGACTCCCGTTGCGGCGATTGCTCCGATGGTTTTCAGATTTACACCACCTGAGGCCTCCAGTTCAACTTCTGGTGCCAATGAATTGCGGACACGAACGCAATGAGATAGCTCGTCGCATGACATGTTGTCCAATAATACGATGTTTGGGGACGCTTTTAACGCGGATTCCAATTGAGAAAGCCGGTCGATTTCTACCTCGAACATGGGGGGGTGCTCGAAACGGCAAGCACCAGACGCAAGAAAGGTTCGCGCTAATTGGATCGCTTGACCTGGATCGAGCAACTCGCCGTCGATTACCGCTCGGCTGGCTAGGTGATTGTCTTTGATCAAGATTCCATCGTACAAGCCGAGACGGTGGTTGTGTCCACCGCCGCATCGGACGGCGTACTTCTCGAGTCGCCGCCACCCCGGAGTTGTTTTTCGCGTGTCGTAGACCCGAGCTTTGGTACCCGCCACTGCTTCGACGTACTTGCGGGTGAGCGTTGCAATGCCACTGAGTCGGCAAATGAAATTCAAGATCGTCCGCTCGCAGGTCAGCAAATCCCTCGCGTCACCCGATAAAACGGCCAAGGATTGTCCTGATGTCACCGATTCCCCGTCTCCAACCTGCTGCTGCAACTCAATCGGCGCATCCAGCTCCTGCAGGATCGCCTCGATCAAATCAAAGCCTGCTGCAACTCCGGGATTTCGCGAGATCAAGGCTGCGGATCCGCGTACGCCTTGAGGCACAATCGCCATGGTGGTGATGTCCATCGTTCGGTCCAAGTCCTCTCGAATCGCCAGTCGCACTAATTGCGAAAGGTCATCGAGGAGGGGTGGGTCGATGGTCTGCGAGCGGTAATCCTGGCGCATAATTCTCGTTGTCTGAAGGGCTTTCCAGTTGTTGGCTTCAACTCGTTGCGTATAGTGTACCTAAACCAGCTGTATTCGATGTCCTTTACCGCAGGAGATTTTTCATGCGTTTTGCTTTTGTTGCACTCTTTGTCGCGTCCGCGTTCGCTCTCGGTTATTGTTCGCCAACTGCTCACGCTCAGGAAAAAGCAGGCTCCGCAGAATCAGCCAAGGCTACCGAGTCCTTGAATTTGGCAGGTGGGAAAATCGTGGTTAACAAGCCAGCGAGTTGGAAGACCATGCCCCCCAAGTCGAACATCATCGAATACGAGTTCCGCGCTCCGGCAGAGGGGGAGGAAACCTCTCGTATCACGATTATGTCGGCCACCGGTGGCATTCAAGCGAACATCGATCGCTGGATTGGCCAGTTTGACGGTTTGAAGAAAGCAGATGCCAAGGTCGAGAAGAAAGAAATCGATAAGACCACTGCCCATATCGTAGAGCTCGAGGGAACTTACAAAGAGTCCATGGGCGGTCCCTTTGCACCAGGTGGTGGAACCAAGAAACTCGAAAACCATGCGATGCTTGGAGCTATTTTGGAACTCAAAGATGGAAGCACGGTTTTCATCAAGATGACCGGTCCTAAAAAGGTGGTGGCCGGGGAACGGGAAGCCTTCCAGGCTATGATCTCCGGATTAAAGAACAAATAATCCTGATCGTTCACCGTCGATTGTTTCTCTGAGCTGGGAGCTTTGAAATCCGGGCTCAGAGCCATCCACTTGAAACTGCGGGCGTCCAATGGCCCGCAGTTGTTTTACGCACCCGGCTGTTGCAACGACTTTGCAATGGAATTCAACGAAATTTCCAGTTCGAGGATTCTGGCTGCGATCCGTGGTTCGTAGATGGCTTTCCTGGCCTGCTGGTTGTCTGAGTTTAGGCACGCAAGTTCGACATAGTGCATCGCGGAAAGTACCGTCGATACTCGATGTGTCACACGGATATCTTCAAGCTCGATTTGGTTTGGGCTTACGGCACTTCGGTACCGTCCGACCGCTGACTCCCACCGTGGGTCCTCGTCCAATAGAAATGTTCCCAAGCTGCGAGCGAGGTCCAAGCCGGGCCAACTGATCTTCGAAGCGGTGAAATCGATGATGCCGGTCAGGCGGTCCCCATCGAAAAGGAAATGTTCCCGCCAAAGATCCCTCGCGATCCAATGCGATGGAAGCGGAATTGTAGCCAAGGACTGCATAGGCTCTAAGAGTCGTGTTCCTAAATCGCTCGCTTGGGACAGTATTCGCCCCAGAGATAACAGAACAGGGTGGCCGTGTCGGTCAGCTAACAACTTCCATCGGGCTTTGTACTTATCGAAGCCTGAGTGCACGAAGCTTAGTAGCTTGTTGAAACGCAGTTCGAGTCCTCGTTCGATGCAATCTGCAGGAATCGACCAGTTGGGATTCCAATCGCGTACGCATGAGTGCATCGCTGCGATCGCATCGATCACGGTATTAAGCGCTTCATCGCGAATCCAGCCAGTGCTTCGAACGGGTTGCCCAGGCATCCAGTCCGACAGTTCCCAGCACGATTCATCTTTTACAAGCAGCGTGTCAGGCAGTGGCTTTTTACTGACAACGCTGCCGATATCGTGCTCTTCAACCGATTCGTGACGAGTTCTCCCCCGCGACCAGCGGTGCAGATACGGAATCGGAAGTTCTGTTTGAGTTGCTAAAAACTCTTGGAAGGTATGATTTGCAAGCACCCGGTCTCGGAACAGGATCGGATGGGATTTCAACGCAAAAGTACCGACACTCGATTCGATCTTCGTGACCCGCGCACCACTGAACCCTCCCACGCTCACGGGAACGGATTTCCATCCGTTCCCACAAAGACGAGTCAGTTCATCCTTTAGGGGGTGCTGGGACACGCTCGATTTCAGAACGCGTTAGAGGCCGCGATTATTGACCTTGGCCACGAGAGAACCCGGGTTTGCCATCGAAATTGTAGAGACCTTCGAACTTGACGAACTCAAGCCCTGCGTTGGTTACCCGATCGAGAAGGGCAATGATCGACTTGTGGCTGACGGTACCTGCAGTACCTTCGGGGATGACAAACCGGCAACGGCTCACGTCGACCCTGAACGTTTCGGGCATTCCACCTGGCCAAACTTTCATGCCACGGTTGGAAATCATTTCAAAGTTCATGCCGTCGCCAGCGAGCGGTTGCAGTTTGGCAGCGAGATCGTTCGTTGTTCCTGTCCAGAAGACAAAAACGTCGGCTCCAACGCACTCTCTCTTTTCGGTGGAGAGAACATAGGCGGGTCGCTCGGTCAGAGGTCGGCGAGGTGCACGGCTGTAATCGACAGACTTGAGAATTTCAGGCTTCTTGCCAAGTCGTGCGACAACTGCCTTCGCGAACTCCTTAGTCCCAACCTTTTCCTTCGAAACACCTTCCTTGAAAATGTCGTAGGTGTGCACGCCATCTTCGATGGTCTTCAGCCAGGCGTTGTGGGCCCGTTCGGCCACGTCGGCTTGACCGATATGAACCAACATTTGGATGGCTCCCAAGAACAATCCAGATGGGTTTGCTAAGTTCTGACCGGCGCGGCGTGGAGCCGACCCGTGGATCGCTTCAAACATGGCGCAACCATCGCCGATATTCGCGCTTCCTGCCAGGCCGACAGAGCCTGCGATCTGTGCCGCAACATCAGAAAGGATATCGCCGTACAGATTCGGCATCACAATGACGTCAAACGCCTCGGGAGTATCCGCAAGCTTTGCAGCACCGATGTCGACGATCCAATGCTCGTTCTCGATGTCCTTGTACTCTGCGGCGATCTCGTCGAAAATCTTATGGAAAAGACCGTCGGTGAGTTTCATGATGTTGTCTTTGGTGAAGCACGTAACCTTCTTGCGACCGTATGCTCGCGCGTACTCGAAAGCGTACCGAACGATCTTTTCGGTGCCTGGCCGCGAGATCAGTTTCAGGCACTGCATCACATCGAAGGTTTGACGATGCTCAATACCTGCATAGAGATCTTCTTCGTTTTCACGAACGATGACCACATCCATCTTCGGATGCTTGGTGCGAATAAAAGGATCGTAGCTCAAGCAGGGGCGAATGTTGGCATACAAACCAAACGCCTTCCGAGTTGTAACGTTGAGCGACTTGAACCCGCCACCTTGAGGGGTAGTGATGGGTGCTTTCAGGAATACTCGCGTTAGGCGAAGGCTCTCAAATGCCCCGGGTTCAATCCCTGCGCTATTCCCCGTGAGATAAAGCTTCTCACCAATCTCGATGACATGTTTCTCCAAACGCGCCCCTGCGTCATCAATGATGTGTAGGGTGGCTTCCATGATCTCGGGACCGATACCGTCGCCGTACGCGACTGTGATGGGAGTTGCTGATGACATAGTTTGCTTAGAAAATGTGCTGTAGCGGGGTAGGTTGGAGAGGAAAAATAACCTTCAAAATGTATTCACCAACCCTTGGATGCACAACTGCTCTTAGCACGACAACTTCGCAGGAATTGGGGCTCGCTGCTGCCAAATGAGCACAAAGTGGATGTTCTTGGGAGTTTTTGACGGTGGTGGGGACCGCTATCCATTGAATTCCTAGGGAATCGGACAGAAAACATATCCAAAAACTTGTTCGGCTCCAGCAGCCACGATGTTTTCGTGCTTCGTAAAATGGTTCACCGGCAGTTCCGATTCACGTTCACTCCTAGCTGGCTTACGCTGCCGGATCCTTCCGGCGATCGTTATTCTTTCAAATACATCAAAAACTAGGTCCTCGAGCGCGACCATCTTCGAACCTTAAACCGAGAACTCACGATGCCTCAAAATCGGTGCTTCAAAAATGCGCATTCTGCCACTGCTTCATCTTCTTCCTGGCGACGTATCGGTAGATTGTCTGTCGCTATCGCGTTGCTGGTAGTTGGTTCCCTGTCTCGGGGAGGTCCGTTGGCACTTGGCCAAGAATTCGAGAGAGGGATGTTTCGGGACGAAAACTTGGTGGCATGGTGCATAGTTCCGTTCGACTCCCAAAAGCGAACGCCGGAACAACGGGCTCAGATGCTCGATGAATTGGGGATTCGGAAACTGGCATACGACTATCGTGCTGAGCATGTTCCGTCGTTTGACGAAGAAATTACCACCATGAAAAAGCATGGGATCGAGTTTACCGCATGGTGGTTTCCAACCGTGCTCAACGACGAGGCTAAGCATATCTTGAGCTTGATCAAGAAGCACCGGATTCACCCTCAGTTATGGGTGATGGGGGGTGGGGATCCAGCCATGAATGAAGAGCAAACCAAAGCGTTCATCGAGAGTGAGGTCAAGCGGATCCGGGAAATCGCCACGGTTGCCCAGGAAGCAGGCTGCAAAGTCGCACTCTATAACCATGGAGCGTGGTTCGGTGTTCCGGAGAACCAAGTCCGATTAATCAAGGCGATCGATATGCCCAATGTCGGTATCGTGTACAACCTGCACCACGCCCACGATCAGTTGGATCGACTTCCTTCGATCCTGAAAACGGTCCAGCCCTATCTTTTGGCAATTAATTTGAACGGGATGCAAACCGATGGCGAACGGCTTGGAAAGAAGATTTTACCTATTGGACAAGGCGATCGCGATCGGGAAGTGATCCAACTGATTGGAAAGACAGGGTTTCAGGGGCCCGTTGGAATACTAAACCATACCGATCTCGATGCAAAAGTCCGACTCCGAGAGAACTTGGATGGTTTGCGCACTGTCACCAGCGAAGTCGCGGCGAGCAAACCATAAATATTACGCGTCAAAATCAATGCTTCATGATTTTCAAAGAAGGTTCCTAGGAAGATGAGTCTGCGATGTAGGACCGATATCATCGGTTGCAAAAGCCGCTTGCAGAGTGACCTCAATGCGTGGCGCGAAGCGGTCGCGGATGTGAAAGACTCTTGGGATGATGCAACTGCGGAAAAATTCATGCAAGAGAATTTCCTGGATACCGAGGGGACCTTCACTCGACTGATCGCAAGTCTCCAAGAGGCAGCTGAATTGGTCCGATCCATCGAAAAACGGGTTGGAGATGGAGAGTTGTAGACGACGGTGGCTTGATCATAGGCCTCTCACCGGGTCTTGTTTTCAAAGCCTCAAAATATCCATGTGTTTGTGTGCTGCTTCAGCAAATCATCGAATACACCGCAGGAAGAGCGATCGATAGCTGGGTTTGTGAGTGGCTTAGATATCCAGCGGCGAAAAATAAAAAGGGAAGAGTTGCATGATCCGTGTCCGAATGATCCTCAATCAAGTCGACGCGACTGGATTTAAAGCGATGCTGGGCTCCCCGATTGCGAAGAACGTTTTGCTCCAACTCACCTTCATGGTGGTGGTACCCTTCGGCGTTTGTGATGCTCAAGCCCCTGGGGCACCGAACCCAGAATCGGGAGAGAGACGAAGTGAAATCGGTGCGTTTTTAGTACCTTCTCCAACCAATTCAGCACTTCGGATCGCCACGTTTAATGTGGCCTTGAACCGAAAGAAAGCTGGTGAGTTGTCCGAGAATCTCGTGAAGGGGGATGAACAAGCTCGACGTATCGCGGCGATCATTCAAAGTGTTGCTCCCGATATCCTCTTGGTCAATGAACTGGATTATGACGCCACGACCGCCAAGCTCTTTTTGGATCGATATCTTCGCGTTGGTCAGCCTGAATCGCGATCTCCAGCAGCGTTGCAACCCGATGCAACGGTTCCCTATCGCGATTTGAAGTATTTCTATGCGGGCCCTGTTAACACCGGTATCGACTCAGGGTTAGATCTTAATAACAACGGCCGCAGCCAAGACCCGGATGATGCGTGGGGGTATGGCGCATTTCCCGGACAATACGGGATGGCAGTGTATAGCCGCTATCCTATTGTTTCCGAGGATGTGCGGACATTTCAGCATTTTTTATGGAGCAAAATGCCAGGTGCCCTCCGCCCCCAGTTTCCGAATAACGCCAAGAAACCTAACGCGATTGGATTGAATGAAGATCGAAATGGAGCGTGGTTTCATGACGATGCAGTATGGGAGCAGCTACGACTGAGCTCGAAATCCCATTGGGACGTACCGATTGAAATCCAAGGTGCTCGATTGCATATCCTCGCATCGCATCCGACACCTCCGGTATTCGATGGAGCCGAGGATAGGAATGGATGCCGCAACCACGACGAAATCCGATGGTTGCGAGACTATATTTCTGAGGAGTCGAGGGGAGCGTACATTGTTGATGATCAAGGAACCAAAGGACCGATTCGGTCTGGTTCGCATTTTGTTATCGTTGGGGATTTGAATTCAGATCCGATGGATGGTGATGGTCGTCCCGAATCCATACGCTCCCTCATCGATCACCCTAATATTGCCAAGTCCAATCCACCTTCGAGTCGCGGTGCTGTCGATGCGGCGGCTAAATCTGCCGGTGCGAATACCAAGCATCGTGGAAATCCAGAGCACGATACCGGGGATTTTAACGACAAAAACCCAGGCAATCTGCGGATTGATTTTGTGTTGCCATCGGCCACTTGCAAGGTGATTGCGAGTGGGGTCTACTGGCCCAGCGTGAGTGAGTCTGCGGCTGCCAATGAATTGACCACGGCCTCGGACCATCATTTGGTATGGGTGGACATTGAGCTCGAAGAATCGATGGCCAAACGAAACCCTTGATTTGGTAAAATTCCATGAACTTGCTTCCTCGTGCACTGCACGGCTTTCACCTCTAATCCACATCGCCATGAAGAAAAAAACGATTTACTCGGCATTGTTGCTATTCACTTTCTTAGGGAACCCATGGGCTGTGTCACAAGACGCTTCAACCACTTCGACCTCGGACGATCCTCATGTGTGGCTAGAAGACGTTTCTGGCGAGAAGGCATTGGATTGGGTCAAAGCTAGAAACGAGAAAGCCAAGCAACGGATCGAATCGGACCCGAGTTTTGAGAAGTTGCGGAATGATTTATTGGAGATCCTAGACTCGAATGCTCGAATCCCATTCGTCTCCAAGAACGGAGAGTTTTACTACAACTTTTGGCGAGATAAGAAAAACGAAAGGGGATTGTGGCGCCGAACCACGCTTTCCGAGTACAAGAAGGCGGAACCCAGTTGGGAAGTTCTGTTGGATTTGGATGCGCTCGGGAAAACCGAAGGTGAAAACTGGGTTTGGAAAGGTGCCTCATTGCTGCGTCCCGACTACACTCGCGCCTTGGTGACCTTGTCGCGAGGTGGCGCGGATGCTGATGTGACTCGCGAGTTCGATCTCGTGAAGAAAGAGTTCGTTGCTGACGGGTTCCAGCGGCCCGAATCCAAAGGCGGGATGTCATGGATCGATATCGATCACGTGTTTGTTTCGACCGACTTCGGTGCTGGAACCATGACTGATTCGGGCTACCCTCGTATTGCGAAAATTTGGACGCGAGGAAAACCCATGGAGCAAGCGGTCACGGTTTATGAAGGTACCGCTACCGACATGTCGATCGGTGCTGCTCACGATGACTCTCCTGGCTTTGAACGGGACTTCGTGACCAGAAATATCGCCTTCTACAATGATGAATTGTACTGGCTGAAGGACCGCAAAGACCTCATTAAGATCGATGTTCCAAACACTGCCAACAAATCGGTTTTCCATCAGTATTTATTGGTGGAACTGAGAGAACCATGGAATGTCGGCGATAACAAGTACGCGGCTGGTTCATTGCTCGTAACGAAATTCGATGACTTCATGGCTGGTGAACGCATGCTCGATGTTCTTTTTGCACCAACAGATACCACCGCGCTTTCTAGCTTTGGGTTCACAAAAGATGCTGTATTTATCAACGTTCTTGAAGACGTTAAGAACAGGATTTACGTGCTCAAGTCGACAGGTAAAGGGTGGAGCAAGGAACCATTACGAGGAGCGCCGAGTTTTGGAACTGTCAACGTGACAGCTGTGGATCCTGATGAGTCTAATGACTTTTTCATGACGTCGACGGACTACTTGAACCCCACGACTCTTTCGATGGGAACGATCGGAATTGATCCTGTCGAATTGAAGCGACTACCCAACTTTTTCGATCCTAAGGGCTTGGAAATCAGTCAGCATTTCGCAAAGAGTGCCGACGGAACGCGAGTTCCTTACTTCATGGTCTCCAAAGCGGATTTGAAACCTACGGGAGATCATCCAACGCTGTTGTACGGCTACGGAGGTTTTGAGATATCGCTTCAGCCGAACTACAGCGCCAGCGTCGGTCGAGCTTGGCTGACTCAAGGGGGCGTTTATGTTGTTGCGAACATCCGCGGAGGAGGTGAGTACGGCCCGCGATGGCACCAAGCGGCACTCAAGGAGAACCGGCTTAAGGCGTACGAAGATTTTGCAGCGGTCGCGAATGATCTGGTTGCTCGAAAAATCACCCGCAAGGAACGATTGGGAATCCAAGGGGGCTCCAACGGTGGACTTTTGGTCGGAAATATGGTGACTCTGTACCCGAACTTATTCGAGGCTGCTGTTTGCCAAGTCCCACTCTTGGACATGCGACGCTACAACAAACTTTTGGCTGGTGCGTCGTGGATGGCAGAATATGGTAACCCTGATATCCCTGAGCAGTGGAATTACATCCAGAAATTTTCTCCCTATCAGAATGTGAGTGAAGGCAAAAAGTATCCGAAGGTTCTCTTTACAACCTCGACTCGAGATGACCGCGTTCATCCCGGTCATGCGAGAAAAATGATGGCGAAGATGGAGTCTCAAGGCCACCCAGTGTGGTATTACGAGAACATCGAAGGTGGGCACGGCGGTGCCGCTAATAATCGACAATCGGCATTCATGCAGGCACTCGCCTACACCTTCCTCAAACAGGAATTGATGAAATAGGCCAGTCGATAGAATGCGAACGGATCACAATCCCGTTGCCGGAAGCTCTTCGGTAGCGGGAAATGTCTCTCTGGACAATCGCTCAATCGGGATCGCCGCACGGCTCGTTAGTTCTCTATGGAGCTTAGCCCTGCTATTGGCATGGGCCTATTGGTGGGGGGGACTGAGCTTCTATGCAATCGCTGTTGTGCCGATTGCGACCGAGCAAATCGGAAGTACGGGCCAGGGGTTTGTAACGCGTGAGGTGACCCAATGGCACAACATCTGGTTTATGGTTGTTTTGGTATTACTATTCGCTGAAGCTGCTCGACGCCGCAGCATTCCGCTTGGGTGCACGTCCGTGATGCTTCTTGGGGTTTGTACTGGGCTATGTCTAGACCACAACTACCTATCGCAGCAGATGGATGATTTGCATCGCACGGTTCCCGAGAGGTTTTACCGCGATCATGCAGTCTACTTGTGGTTGACTGTCATCGAGTGGTTTCTCGGAATCATCGTGTTAGGTTGGATCTCTCCAGTTCAATCCATTCCTGAAAACGGGAAGAGGCACCGCGACGCACCGTCCATTCCCTAAAGGTACTATGCTACGAAGGTGCACGTGGAGTTTGCACTCGGTGGTAGGTATTATGGCAGGGCAAAGATGAAGCCCGTGGTAGCTGCCCCTTGGTAGATCGCACCGCGCGTGGTATGACGTCCCCAATGGATTTGGTGTGGTGTTGGATCCCCTGGTCGCCAATGCCCGAGCGTGTACATACGCTCATGGATCCTCTCCCCTCCCATTTTGTAGGGAAGCACAGGGATGGTGGCTAGAAAGTCACCGTAGGAAATAAAGGGACGCGCCCATTGCGGAGTCTTGCCTTCGTATCTCTCGAAGTTGACCTGTTCAAAGTACAACGGTCTCGAATAGAAGTTTGGGGCGGTCCAAGTAAATACCGTATCCGGAGTGCTATCGAAAACGTAATTTTCAATGGACCCCGATGCGGTACCGCTTGGATCTCCTGCCGTGCCAGCGACCTCCGCAAAACTTCGGTCTGCTTGAGGCGAAATCATGACGGACCGGGCACTGTACGCAGAATAAGCTTCCGATTTTTTGATCCATGTCGCATCGACCGATTTGCCCCAGTCATTTCAATGAGACTCGGCAGTTTAGGAAGCCGACCACTTCGCGCTGCATTATTAAGTGTGTCGCCGAAAGTGTTTCCTCTGCGGATGGTATTTCCTCCGCCGATGGTTTCTGCCGTAGGTGTCGTGGCTGGTGCTGTAGCTGTCGGAGCGGAGATCGCGTCGCTGAGGTCCTGACCAAATACCACACCATCTCCCTGCCACAAGCATGCCGCAACTGCGATCGCACAAGCGACGACAGATGCTTTACCTCGAATTGCTAGCTTTTGTGATGTCACATTGGCCATCGGTACGACGTCCTCCAATGTGCCGCTATCGGAAGTTTGCCTCTTTTACGTGAATAATCCCGCTTCGGACGTTCCAGCTTCACAGATTGTCATTCGCAGAGTTTCATTCGCAGTGTGCATTTCCAGGGGCTGGAAACGATGAGTATTCGCACGAGCACGGTGGGAGTCGTACGGTTGGATTCGATCGTGGGGAGCCGGATCCTTTGATGCGAGGATTCGTTACTCACGCAAAGATCCGCTGGCAGACTTTACCCTCGTTTTGGGTCGCTCGTTCCGGACGGCCTTGGTGATGGTACACCAGATCCCAATGATTGAGGCCGAGCAGATGAAGGATGGTGGCATGCAGGTCGTGCACGTGAAGCCGCTCTTCGATGGCATGCAGGCCGATTTCGTCGGTTGCACCGATGGTTTGTCCACCTCGAACACCTCCACCCGCCAT
>VGZN01000031.1 GCA_016872635.1 Planctomycetota bacterium
TCCCGGCCCTCATCTTTGTCCCCCTCTTGTTCTACTGGATCAGCACGGCGATCTCGTCTGAGGATTCGCTACTCATGATCAAACTCGGCGTGTTTGCCGCTGGATTCCTGGTCGTCTCTCAGTTCAGTTTTTGGGGCAATTACATCCCTCGCGTCTTTCCGCTGCACCTACGAGGTACGGGTGAAAGCTTTGCAGCCAACATCGGTGGCCGAATCATCGGGACTGCAGCCGCTTGGTTGACCCTTACCTTTGCCGCTTCGAAGCCACCCAATCCTGGAAAAATTGCGTTGGTGGGTGCTATCGTCGCTGGGATTTATGCCTTGGTTGGGGTCCTGCTGAGTGTTTACCTCCTAGAACCGAAAGAGTCTGCGGACAATGAATAATCCCATGAACACCAACGATTGTGGCATGGATTAACGCCCCATGTCGACACTCGCATTCGCTAGCCAACTCTTCGGGGCGATCGAACGATCTCGCACGCTGGACCAACTACTTCAGGATCCAGTGGACTCGTTGCGGGATCGTTGGGGGTGTGGCTATGTTGTCGTCTTGTCGAGTGCGAAGGGTTCCTGGAAAAAAGTGTTGTCTTCGGGCCGCGCCGCAGCGGTCGGTCCCGACTCCATGCATGCCAGCGAATGCTTGGACTCGAGAAGACTCAAACAGATTACCCCTTGGACCTACATTCATATCCCATCCCAAAGCCATTCCGATTTGGTTTTGTGCTGCCATGGGCTCCCAGCTAGTACCGATCTCGACATCCTCCATGAACCAATCGCGTTGATCGCTCAATCGATCGACATTTGGAACCAGCAGACCAAAAAAACGCGCGATGTGATTCGCCTGAATCAAATCCTCGAGGTCGCAGCCAATTGGCATTCGCACCAAGACCTCGATCGCTTGCTGCAAGACATTGCCCAAGCCGCAACCAGCTTGCTGCGATGCGACCGCGCGAGTATCTTCCTATGGGACAAACCCGCGAGAGAACTGGTTGGGCATCCCGCTTTGGGAATCGAGGGGAAACCGCTTCGCATCGCCGACGACAAAGGGATCGCGGGCGCCGTACTGAAGAGCCAGCAGCCACGGCGTTGGGATCGATCGGATCCGCACGACGAGGTCGATCGCAGAGTCGATACCAGCAGCGGTTATCGAACCGACTCCCTCCTCGCAGTTCCGCTGAACGATCATCGCGGAAAACCGATGGGTGTTTTTGAAGTCATCAACCATGTCGACGGTCGCTTCGACTCCCAAGACGAAAGCGAACTGATTGAACTGGCCCGTCACGCATCGGCGGCGTTGGCGAACACGCAAACATTGCAGCGATTGACCCAAGCACGCGACCGCCTCACCGCAGACGCACAACAACAGGTCCAACTCATCGGTGGCTCGCCTGAGATGCTGACCCTGAAATCAACAATCGCTCGGGTTGGCGACACCGATCTCGCCGTGCTTCTGCTTGGGGAAAACGGGACTGGTAAAGAAGTGGTATCGCGACAGATCCACTATCAAAGCAAACGGCGGTACGAACCGTTCATCGCAGTCAATTGCGCAGCGATCACCGAGACGCTCCTGGAGAGCGAACTGTTCGGGCACGAAAAAGGAGCTTTCACCGACGCCCATGAAACGAGGACCGGGAAGTTCGAGTTGGCCTCAGGCGGAACCCTCTTTCTCGATGAAATCGGCGATATGAGCTTGGCCGGCCAAGCCAAGCTATTGCGGGTGCTCGAGGAAAAGGTCGTCGTGCGCGTTGGCGGGTCTTCCCTCATCCCAGTCAACGTTCGCGTTATCGCGGCCACGAATCAAAATCTAGTGGATTTGGTACGACAAAAGAAGTTCCGCGAAGACCTCTATTTCCGATTGACCGTCGTCACGATGAATCTGCCCCCGTTGAGACAGCGCGGAAATGATGTCTTGGAGTTAGCGGACTTTTTCTTGACCATGTTTTGTAACAAGATTGGGCGGAGCAAACCCGCTTTTTCTGCATCCGCCAAGCGGCGGTTGCTGACCCATGATTGGCCCGGAAATGTTCGGGAACTCAGAAATATCGTCGAGAGGATCGCGTACCTCACTGCCGATGAGACGATCGATGAATCGTCGATCGACTTTGTTCGCTCCCCACGATTCGAGGATAGCGGTTCAAACGATGCAATCGATCTTTCCAAGCCACTCGCGGACGCAACCGCGGACTTCCAAGTCCGATACATCGAACAGCAGATCAAAGCCTGCAACCGCAATGTGACCCAGGCAGCCGAGCGCATGGGTTTGCAGCGATCTAACCTCTACCGAAAAATGAAGCAACTCGGAATGAAGCCTCCCGAGTGACTTCCGGTGCGAGTCAATTTCGACTTGGCGAGAACCGCGACTCGATAATATTGATTCGTTTAGTTCAAATCTTCAAAGGGATGCAGCGACTCCAGAGCAGGAGTTGCGGCTTAATCTGACACGGCCTCCGGCTTCGGTTGCGAACTGTAGATATCTCGTATCTTCTGAGCGAGACCGTCTCGCTGGAACAGAATCTTAGAGCCACAAGCGTAATGGCGGACTTGGTTTCGTCCGTTGTGCTTGCAAGCGTAGAGCGTTTCATCTGCTCGTTCGAAAAACTCCTTGCAGTCGGATGGTTCCAAGTGCGATGTCGCGAGACCGATGGACACGGTAGCCTTGAGTTCGGTCTCCATGTGGTTGACCCGCAATGCCTCCACCTGTGTACGCAATCCCTCGAGCAATTCCATCGCCTGTGCGGGTTCCGTATTCGGCAATAGGATACAAAACTCCTCGCCACCATACCGGAAGGCCATGAAATCGCTATTGACCCGAGTGATCTCTTGGATGAGCGATCCCACATGCTTGAGCATCGCATCGCCTGCGGAATGCCCGTACGTATCGTTCAACTTCTTGAAGTGGTCGATGTCGAGGATTGCGATGGTCAATAGTTTTTTGTTCACGATCGAATCGGTGTATAGATCGAACAGCATTTGTTCGAAGTACCGACTGTTGTACAGACCAGTCATCCGGTCGGTAATCGATTGGCTATACAGCCGAGCCTTGTTCAAATTGACCGCTGCTTGATCGGCCAACCCGAGCAACAATGAGATATCTTCGTCGGTAAACCGACCTAATGGATCCAAAATCTTGTTACCATTCTCATCGATGGTAACTTTATTGGTCATGTTAATGACACCTTCGAGTTCGTTCCCGTAAAGGATGGGAACGCTCGCGATGCAATAGACTGTATGCTGGCCTACCTGCGGGATCTGAGTCCGGTCGTTGAGTCGGATTGGCTTGCGAGTTTTTGCACAGGTTCCCGCGACACCTTCACCGATATCAAAGGACTTGGTTTCCGTAACGCCGTTGTTGATATCGTCTCGAACATCGGTGGGGATATTGCCCCAGACGACTCGAATCTCGAGTTTCTTGGTGATCTTGTTGTAGATCATCAAGTTCCCCTTTTGGGTCATCAGAACGTCGACAGCGCGGTTCAATGTTTCGATGCACAAACGCTTGAAGTCGTTCACGTTTGCGATCTGTTGATTGATGTCGTACAGGGTTTGAATGTTCTTGAGAATGCGCTCGTTCTTTTCGTACTTCAATGTCGAATCGATATTAGTGCTAGCGATCGATGCAAGTTCCTGGATGAATGCGTACTCGCTTTCAGGGATCTGACTACCGTCTTCCCGAGGTCCGATGGATAGGACGCCAAGGATCTCGCCACTCTTGATCAATGGACACCACACGTCCGATTTAAGCACTTCGAGATTCCACTGTTGCCAAGCGTGGCGGAATCGTGGTCCGAACTGCATGTCGCGGACGCTGAAGACATTTCCTTGATGAATTAATTGCCACAAAAGGCCGTTGTTCTTTGGAAACTTGAACATGTAAATCGACTCCTCGAGACCGCTCGGGTGGAGGAACCGTTCATCGAGGCCATGGTACGCCTTGACCCGGTAAAAGTCTTGGGTGTTTTCGAGATCGTCCTTGAGCAGAACTGCGGTATTTACGGCGCTATATTTTTCGCGAACCACCGCCATGAAGGTTTCCAGCAATTGACGCAGGTTGAGGATATTGCTCAACCCTTTTCCAGATTGAAGCAGAGCTCGCATCTCGAAGATTTCGATGTCTTGCTCGATCGCTTTCTTTCTGAAGTAATCGAGCTCTTGCTGAACACGCGGAGAAGCAGCCCCTTCGATGCCTTCCGCGGTCGGAACGTTCAACTGGCGACCGATACCGGACCCGGTTGAGACCGCCCCCATCGGTGATGGTAGGACCGGCATCTCCCGATTCCCGCCCATTGGAACGTTTCCGAAACTCGAATTTGGGAAAGTTGGATTCACTTGGGTCACTAATCTCGCTATTGCAACTCGTGGCAACTCGGAGGCCGTTGCGACTCTCAAGACGGCTGGCTTCGGTGATCCCGACCCGTACCATCGGAGCGACATAACCCCACTTGAAGGAACAATCGTTACCAAAGGAATTAGCCCAACACGTTGGGCCTTCCCTCGGCTGCCTGACTGTAGCTCACAACTAAGGGGCACGAAAAAAGCGCAGAAAAATTCCTAGGATTATCCCTTCGGAACAAGTGCCTGATTGCCCGCCCTCGAAATTAGGTCCTTTTAAACATCTTGTCGAGCTGTTCTCGCGAGAAAAAGAGCGCCGTTGGACGCCCGTGCGGACAATGATGGGTATCGTGGTAGTAATCACGCTGCTCGAGCAATGCGGTGATTTCGTCGGGCGTAAGCCTGTCCCCGGCCTTGATCGCTGCCTTGCACGCCATCATGTTCATGATGTCATCAAGTACGTCGCGAGCATTCACCTTCTTCGCACCCGACATCAGCGATTCTAAAATCTGCCGAAGCATTTCCGATGGTGACATCGATGCTAATATCGACGGATAAGCGGTCAAAAGAACCGTATCCCCACCAAACGCCTCCACCTCAAAACCGATCTCGGACAGCATTTCTTTCGAATCCATCGCCGCCGCAGCCTCCGCTGCTGTCAACGTCACAGGCTCAGGCACCAAGAGTCGCTGCCTCTCAAACGACTTCGAGAGCACCTTGTTCTTGATCTGCTCGTACATAATTCGCTCATGAAGCGCATGCTGGTCAATCACGACCATCCCTGAGTCGTCTTGTGTCACCAAGTAACGATCGTGGATCTGGAAACCCGCAATGCGAGCATGCCCTTGGAACGCATCGCGGTGCATCGGTAGATCGATCCTGAGTCGATCGACCTCTGGACCTGTACCCAAAGGGTTTTCAACTCCACTTTCAACGGCATGACCACCATTACCAACCGTCTCGCTCCCCGCGCTCGGCCGCACCATTGCGGGCGAGGCAAATGGCGGAGGGGCCAAGTGAGCGAACGGATCATTTCTTGAACCAGTACCCAATCGAGATCCAGCGTCCGGAAACGGCATGAACTCGGGAACACCGCCCAAACGATGAGACTCCATTTGGTGTTGGCCAGGAATCGAGTGCGTGGTTAATGCATTGGCGGTTACCGCCTGAGTCCTCGCCCAATCCATCAATTCACTTCCCCCCGATGCGATCGTTCCCGCAACCGGTGGCGTAGTCGCAGTCGGCACGGCAAATGGATCCGGGCCGCCCAAAGTCGTGATTGGAGATTGATCCCATACTTTCGCAACCAAATTCGTGGTCAAGAATTTATGCCGGAGGGCGTGAAGCAATCGACTATAGATTGCTCCGCTGTCCTCAAACCGTACTTCCACTTTGGTCGGATGCACATTGACATCGACTACCTTCGGATCAATTTCCATCTGAAGGAAACATACGGGCATACGACCCACCATCAACAGTCCTCGATAGGCTTCGCCTAGCGCATGCTGCAGCGATCTATCCCGGATATAACGACCGTTGAGAAACAGATACTGCATCCGATTGTTACTGCGTGAAACACTCGGATCAGCCACATAACCGCGAAATCGAACCTTGTCGTCATCATGCTCGACCGCAATCAAGGCATCAGCGATCTCATCACCAAAAAACGAACGGATACGATCAGCCCATCGCAAGGTTGGGGGCAAATCATGCAGGATGCGATCGTTGCTCTTGAGCACCATCTGCACGTTAGGAAACGCAAGCGCAATCCGAGTGAATGCCTCGATGACATGCCCCATCTCGGTGGATGGGGACTTCAAAAACTTCCGCCGGACCGGTGTATTGAAGAATAAATGCCGTACCTCAATGGTCGTTCCGATATCCATTGCGCACGGCCGAATCGGCTCCCGTTCGCCACCTTGAACGCGGAGCTCATATCCGCCATCGTTCGTCGCAACCCGACTGCGAAGGGTCAGATGGCTGATCTCAGCGATGGACGCCAACGCCTCTCCCCGAAATCCAAGAGTCCTCACATCAAATAGGTCGTCGCTCGATTGCAGTTTGCTCGTCGCATGAGGCGCCAAGGCCAACTCGAGTTGCTCAGGTTCAATCCCGCATCCGCTGTCGCTAATACGGATCAAATCTATCCCGCCACCTTCGACGCAAACCTCGACGAAGCTCGCACCGGCGTCAATGCTGTTCTCCAGTGTCTCCTTAACGACGCTCGCAGGGCGCTCAATCACCTCACCCGCTGCGATCTTGTTTACTAAACCTACTGGGAGCTGACGTATTAACGGCATCCGTTCTCACTTTTTGTCGCTGAGGATTATCAAAGAGGACTCTCGGAATCGGCCTCCCTGGCCTTCCGAACAAGATCGTCGCGTCAAGCACCGAGCCTCCAAAACGTAAAGAGTACCGCAAAGGAAGGCTGCGGAGAAGCGTTCAAGGGCTCCTTTTCAACCCTCAATCAACCCTCGATACCGTAGGACAGAATGCCCCATGGCCACCACCAAAAACCCCATCCAAATCGAACAAGGATCAACTACAATGGAACAAGTCATGGAAATTGTTCTCGCGGTTCCCCGCCCCCTGTCCCGCCTCCTGATACCGATCGATCCTGCAACCAAATGCAAGCGTTCACAGGATCTCGACCGCTATTGCCTGCGTTCCAAATCCACCCTCATTCGTCACCTACCTGTTACTGAACCTACTTGTTACTGACGCTCTGTTTTCCAATGGATCGCGATCGCATGAGCGAGAAACCTATCGATGTAACAAACTGTTCTCGCCAACACTTCCACGGATCTTCCGTCACTCTCCTCATTCGCCGACCTAACCAAACTCCCGACCAAGGGCCACTCATGCTTCTCGCTTCCACCAAAAATCGAAACCAATCAATCATCCGACGATTCTTCCTTCAGGGTACCATCGCAGTGGTAGCCACGCTCTCTTCTGCCACCTTCACCCAAAACACCTCCCTGGCACAAGACCCCGAACCAGCGGCGACGGCACCCAACCCAGACCCCTACAAAGCCTTTGAACCGAGGGAGTTTGTAGGAACAAATGGCAAGCCGCTCAAATACCGCTTGATCAAACCCGTCGGTTACAAACCCGGGAAGAAGTACCCGCTGGTTCTGTTCCTTCACGGAGCTGGAGAACGGGGGAACGACAATGCAGCACAACTCAAGCATGCCGCGAAGGATCTCTGCAGCCCAGAACTCCGTTCGAAGTACCCTGCGTACGTGCTGGCTCCGCAATGCCCAAACAATAAAAAATGGTCCGAGGTCGATTGGTCGAAAGACGCAAGTGAGCTACCAGAAAGCCCCAGCGACTCCATGCAAACTATTAAGGAACTGCTCGATGACATGGTGGAGAACGCCGGAATTGATCGTAATCGCATCTACATTACCGGGCTTTCGATGGGCGGTTACGGAACGTGGGATGCCATCGCCCGCTATCCAAATTTTTTCGCAGCAGCCGCTCCCATTTGCGGCGGTGGTGACCCGAAAACCGTGAACAAGTTCAGATCGCTTCCGATCTGGTGTTTCCACGGAGCCAAAGATCCTGTGGTGAGGGTTGGGCGTTCTCGGGAGATGGTAGAGGCACTCAAAGCGGTTGGCTCACCCATCCAGTACACGGAATACCCGGACCTGCAGCACGACAGCTGGACCAAGACCTACGCCAATTCTGAGTTTTACGACTGGCTTTTCGCGCAGCGGCGAGAAAGCCAATAGGCCTTGCGACTGCAGTGAATCCTTTCACGCTCGCATTGCGGTCTCCATCCTTACACGGCAACCTCCCGACTGGCTCCTTTACTCGTACCCATTGAAACAAAATGTTTCCTCAACGTGCGATCATGTCCCTTCGCGTCTCAATCCCACAGTTTCGCAGGCCAATACACGTCGCAATCCTTGTGACTATCGCGATCCTGTGCACAGGTTCGATCGGATTGACCCAAGATGAATCATCAGCCGAGCCAGCCCAGGACCAAACTTCCGAACCGACCCAAAAGTCTGATGCGTTAACTCAAACAGTCCCCACGGAAAAGCTAATCGATTTTGTACGTGATATAGCACCCTTGCTGGAGTCACGATGCGAATCCTGCCACGAAGGGGATTCGCCCAAGGGGGGATTCGATGTTGGTGACAGGGATTCGTTCCTCGGGTACATCACTCCAGGATCCGTTGCAGACAGCACCCTCTGGACCGACTATTTGATGGCAAAGCCCGCCACGATCGAGAAACACAGCTTGATCATGCCGCCTGATGGACCACTTCCCAAAGCAGAACTGACGTTACTCAAGCTCTGGATCGAAGAAGGAGCCGTTTGGCCTGAGGGCACCCAACTCAAATCCGTTCCGATCGTCGAAGATGATAACGTCTCGAAAACTTCGGTCCGCCGCGGATATCGAGCCATCGGCTACTTCCATCCCGTCGTGGTCCACTTTCCGATAGCACTGATCACGGTTGCTGCAGCCAGCGTCCTCCTGTCTTACTTGCTAGGGCAGCGATTCTCATCCTTCGGCTATGCATGCTTGGTAATCGGTTCCCTGTTTGCCATCGTCTCGGCGGTGATGGGTTGGTCGTTCGCGGAAATCCGTGGCTTCGCCAGCTGGGATACGATGCTCGCCGCCAATGCGACCGAGCAGCAAAGCAATGAGTTCTTTCATCGTTGGCTGGGCTCGGCCACCGCCATCGCAGGTCTGATCGTTTGCTACCTGGGATCGAGAGCCAAACAAAGCGATGGATCTCGACCGGGCCATGCGTGGCGCATCGGCACTATCGTTCTCGCGTTGCTAGTCGGGGCCGTTGGTCACCAAGGTGGCGAATTGGTCTATGGAGATATTTTCGCCAAGGCGATCGAGCAATTCTCCAAATGAGTTCGCCAACGATGGACCTGCTGAGCGATCTGCTCAGGGTGGCTTGAGCCATACGACCTGTACGATTCGACAGCACCATTGACACCTAGGCTCTTGCGAAGCTCTGAGCCAAAACTCGGGTCGACGCTTCGTAATTCTTCATCGGTGAGTTCGGCTAAAGTCGCACCGCGACTCTTTGCAATCGCGACCAATGCACCAACCTTGTGATGCGCGGTCCGTTGCGGCATCCCACGCTGCATGATCGCTTCCATCAAAGCCGTGGCATCGAGGTACCCTTGATCCGATCTCGATGCGATCGCCGCAGGCTGAAGCTCCGAGCCTTCCACGATCGGGATCGCCAGCTCCAAACACGCAGTCACCGTATCAAACGCATCGAACAAGGGTGGCTTGTCTTCTTGAAGGTCACGGTTGTAGGCCAGTGGCAATCCCTTGAGGAGAACGAGCAAGTTTTGTAAATCACCGACCACTCGAGCCGACTTACCACGCGTCAACTCTAGCGTATCTGGATTGACCTTTTGTGGCATGATGGAGCTACCAGTGCAGAAGGCTTGGGGGAGTTTGATAAAGCCAAACTCGGTGGTGGACCAGAGGATCCACTCCTCCGCCCAACCGCTCAAATGCAACCCGATCATGGTCAAGACAAAAACCGACTCGACCGCGAAATCCCGATCGCTGCTGATATCGATACTGTTGGCTGCGACAGCTTCGAACTCCAGCAACTTCGCTGTGAAGTGTCGGTCGATTGGCATGCTGGTCCCAGCCACCGCAGCACCACCGAGCGGACAGATGTTAACGCGGCTACGGCAGTCGGCGACTCGTCCACGATCTCGCTCGAGCTTTTCGATATACGCCAACCAATAGTGGGACGCCAATACCGGCTGGGCACGTTGCATGTGGGTGTACGCGGGTACGATCGTTCCCGAATCGCGATCGCAGCGACTCAGAAAAGCCCGTTGGAGTCGCAGGAGCAACCTGTCGACCCGATCAAGCCCCTCCCGTACCCAAAGCCGCAAGTCCGTCGCGATTTGATCGTTCCGAGACCTGGCCGTGTGAAGCTTGCGTCCAGTATCCCCTAGTGCATCGATCAAGGCTTGCTCGATATGCATGTGGATATCCTCCAGCTCGATCCGAAGCGGAAGCTCTCCACGATCCAAACGACCTTCGATCACGCGCAACTCTCGCTCGATCGCCTCGAGCTCCTCCGGCGTCAAAAGACCTTGTTTGCAAAGCATCGTTGCGTGAGCAATCGAGCCGCGGATGTCTTGTTTGTACAAACGGTGATCGAAAGAAATACTCTCGCTGAACCGAGCCAACGACTCATCCATGGAGCCAGAAAAAACACCGCTTCGGGATAACGAACTCAAACTCACACGCTCTTTGGTTCTGGAGGAATAAACGGAATGCCTCTGAGAATACCGCCCGACCGCGTTCGCTCGAACCAGTACGCCCGAACCAACACGCCCGACGACTCCCCATCGGATCGCATCCTATTCTAAGCGAAACCTCCCTTTTGCAAGCGCAGAACGGCCTTACCCTCGCTACGAAAACCTCATAGGACTTGCCAGATCCCCGAAAACGGCATCGAATACGCATCCAGAAACCAATTCTAGAGCACCGACAACGGCAACCTTTACCCTAAGCAACTTGATGTGATTCAACCCTCGCAGCGCGAATTGACCTGGGTAGAACAACTTGAGCTGATGACGCTCCTTTTTCTCCATGGGATGGCTTTGGGATCTTGGTTCGTCCCCATCGGATCTGTACTCGAATCCGCAAACCTTCGTAACGTCATCCCATTCGCATTCGCAACATCCGCAGTAGCGGCACTTCTTTCGCCCCTTTTCTTCGGAGCCATGGCAGATCGCTCGGTGCCGCCAATCCAAGTCCTTCGCTGGCTCGGCGTAGGTACCGCTTGCTTTGCCGGAATCGTTGCGTGGGGCATCGATTCCCGATGGAACCCATGGCTGATTCTACTTCTGATCCAATTGCAATCTCTTCTCAGCGTTCCGACAAACAGCCTGACAGGCTCGATTGTCTTCGCTCGGATCGGCAACTCCCATCGGCAATTCGGCGCGATCCGAGCCATGGGAACCGCAGGCTGGATTGCAGGATGCTGGTTGATCAGCGCGATGCATGTTGATGCCCACCCTCGCGCCTTCCAAATCAGCGCTGTTCTCTGGATCGCGTTGGCCGCCTACACCTTGTTCATCCCGAAAGAAGCCATCGTCACCATCAACCATGGCAAATTAACCCTTCGGGAGCGGTTCGGATTGGACGCGTTGTCGTTGCTCAAGATTCACGAACTCCGCGTTATCTTTTTCACGGCAGCACTAGTCGCTATTCCATTCGCAGCATTCTACCCCTACACGCCGGCACTGATGTCGGACCTGGGACTTTGGCGAACGAGTGCTTGGATGTCGCTCGGTCAAGTCATCGAGGTGGGGGTGCTATTCGCGATCGGCGGGATTTTGTCCCGCTGGCAACTGAAATGGGTCATTATGACTGGCTTATTTTGCGGGGTACTTCGGTACGCCTTGTACGCTACCAATTCACCGATACCAGTACTCATTGGTGTTGCGCTTCATGGACTTGCATATGCGTTAACCTACATCAGCGCGCAGATTTACCTCGCTAAAAAAATCGATCCTTCATGGCGCACTCGTGCCCAAGCACTCTTGAGCATGCTGACTGGCGGTGTTGGAAACCTAGCGGGTTACCTCTTCAACGGATCATGGCTTGCGTACTGCGAACATGAAGGCCAAGAAAACTGGAGGCTTTTCTGGAGCGGTTTGTGTTTTCTAGTGATCTGCGTTCTGATCTATTTCGCACAAAGTTATAAAGGACGGGAAACACTGCGATGAATCGCGACACTCCAACCACTTCCGCCTGCATTCCAATCGGCAAGCCATCGATCGTTTTCCTATAGATATTCGTCAACCTCCAGTTCAGGTAGAAAGCATCCGATTATGCTACGCGGCGCGCCCCTACTCGATTTGATTGGAAACACACCGATCATCCCGCTCCGCATGGAACCCGAAAATAGAACGATTTGGGCGAAATGCGAGTTCCTCAACCCCAGCGGCAGCATCAAGGACCGTCTCGCACGCACCATCATGACCGATGCATACTCGCGCGGGCTACTCAACGAGGACTCCGACATTCTCGAATGCACGAGCGGAAATACGGGAATCGCATTTGCCATGATTGGGGCCGCTTGTGGATATCCTGTCACAATCGTGATGTCGGAGCGCGCCAGCGGCGAACGTCGCCGGATCATCGAGCACTTCGGAGCCAAGCTGATCCTCTTTAACGAGAGCGGTTACCGGCACGGAATCGAACTGACCCAGCAAATGGCAGCCAAAGACTCTCGCTATTTTCTCCCACGGCAATTCGAAAATCCGCTCAACGCCTGGGATCATGAGCACGAAACGGGTCAAGAAATCATAAGACAGACACCCGGCACTATCGCGGCGTTTGTGTCCGGCTACGGAACCGGTGGCACTCTGGCTGGTTGTTCGAGAGCTCTAAAAACCGCAAATTCCTCCACAAAAATTTTCGCCATGGAACCCGCCGAGTCCGCGCTACTCGCCGGAGAAGAGGCTTGTTGCCATTGGATCGAAGGAATCGCAGGAGGATTTATCCCCAAATTGCTCCAAGGAATCGCGATCGATGGAACGTGCAAGGTTAGCAGCCCAGACGCGATCGCCATGACTCGACGACTCAACCGCCAATTCGGGCTCCTGGTTGGCTCCTCGTCAGGAGCGAATGTTGCCGCAGCACTTTCCATCGCTAGCAGCATGCCCGAAGACGCCATTGTCGTGACCATGCTTTGCGATCGAGCCGAGAGGTACTTCAGCACTCGCCTTTTTGATTCCTAATCCTGCACCTAAAAAACCAAACTTAGAAACCTCCCAGCTCTTGCCGAGAAGCGAACTTATCAATCGCTGTAAGTCCCACGGCCGACCGACAAAAAAACATACCCGCGACTGCACCAGTCCTCGATCGCTTGCGCAGGAATGGATTGGACATGACCATCAAAGTAAAGGTAGTTTGCAAGGCTATCGCTATGCCGTTTGTATTCGATGAAGCTTCGAACGCGACGCAACGTTTCACCACTACGGACATTCTCCGGATCAAACCAGAACTCTCCATACGTGAAACCTTGGGCAACTCCGTTTCCATCCTCCACAAACTGAATCGTATTGCTGCTGCTCATCTTGGCCTCGTCCAAAATCGGAAAAGGATTCCGCCGATATCCGAGCTTTCTAGTCGACGTTGGGCAGACATTCACCAATTCGACGGGGCGAATCTGATCCCTTTTAAACTCGCGATCTGACCGATAGTCGTAGTGGAATTGCCTAAGGTTGCTTGAACAGACCGCCCTCCGCGCCGCTTCGCGAGCCGCCTGCACTGCAGGAAGAAGCACTGCTGCCAGTACGCCGATGATCGCGATCACGACGAATAGTTCCACGAGTGTTACCCCGCGTGTTACCCCGCGTGTTACCATGCGTGTTACCATGCGAGATGGCCGAGGGACGGTATATGATGGAAGCAAGCGTGCGTTCCTCGAAGATGCGAAGGAGCAAAAGGTCAAAACAGGGCAATAAAAAAACCCGACTTAGTATTTCTACCAAGCCGGGCTCTATTTTGAAATCCGGTGTTCTAGGTTGATCCTGAGGACCAACCCGTTTGGACGAGCTTCACTGATGGTACTTTTGTGCTCACTTAATCATAAAATCCGCAAGCGGACTCTACGTTCTAAAAATCCTTAGAAAGGAGGTGATCCAGCCGCAGGTTCCCCTACGGCTACCTTGTTACGACTTAGTCCCAATCATCAAGTTGACCTTCGGCGCCTGCTTCCTTACGGTTAGCTCGGCGACTTCGGGCCCCCCCAATTCTCGTGGCTTGACGGGCGGTGTGTACAAGGCTCAGGAACACATTCACCGCGGTATGCTGACCCGCGATTACTAGCGATTCCAGCTTCATGCAGGCGAGTTGCAGCCTGCAATCCGAACTGAGCGTTACTTTTTGAGATTTCCTCGACTTCGCAGTATTGGTTCCCTTTGTATAACGCATTGTAGGACGTGTGCAGCCCTAATCATAAAGGCCATGAGGACTTGACGTCATCCCCACCTTCCTCCGGTTTAACACCGGCAGTCTCTCTAGAGTCCCCGCCATAACGCGCTGGCAACTAGAGATAGGGGTTTCGCTCGTTAAGGGACTTAACCCGACATCTCACGACACGAGCTGACGACAGCCATGCAGCACCTGTGCAAAAGCTCCCTTTCGGGCACCCCAACCTTTCAGTCAGGTTCTTAAGCATGTCAAGACTAGGATAAGGTTCTTCGCGTAGCCTCGAATTAAGCCACATCCTCCACCGCTTGTGTGAGCCCCCGTCAATTCCTTTGAGTTTCAGCCTTGCGACCATACTCCCCAGGCGGAGCACTTAACACTTTCGCTACGTCCGAGAGACTGTGAGAGTCCCTCAGACTAGTGCTCATCGTTTACGGCTAGGACTACCGGGGTATCTAATCCCGTTCGCTACCCTAGCTTTCGTTCCTCAGCGTCAGAAAAGACCCAGTAAGCCGCTTTCGCCACCGGTGTTCCAGATGATATCAATGCATTTCACCGCTCCACCATCTGTTCCGCTTACCCCTATCTCCCTCTAGCAAAGCGGTTTGAAGCGCAGTTCCTCGGTTGAGCCGAGGGCTTTCACACCTCACCTACTTCGCCGCCTACGAACTCTTTAAGCCCAGTGATACCGAATAACGTTCGGGGAGCTCGTCTTACCGCGGCTGCTGGCACGAGCTTAGCCTCCCCTTCCTCCAGGGTTCTCTCAAACAAGAGGGAGGACCCTCCTGCATTTGATTCCCCTCGACAGTGGTTTACAATCCGAAGACCTTCATCCCACACGCGGCGTCGCTCGGTCAGACTTTCGTCCATTGCCGAAGATTCTCGACTGCAGCCACCCGTAGGTGTCTGGCCAGTGTCTCAGTGCCAGTGAGGCTGGTCGTGCTCTCACACCAGCTACCCATCATCGCCTTGGTGGTCCATTACACCGCCAACTAGCTAATGGGACATGGGCACATCCTGGGGCGGAATCACACCTTTGGTCCGCAGACATTATCGAGTATTACCGTCAGTTTCCCGACGCTATCCTCGCCCCCAGGGCAGATTCCCATGTTGTCCTCTCCCTTTCGCCGCTTCCCTGTATTGCTACATTCTCGCGCGACTCGCATGCCTAATCCACGCCGCCAACGTTCATTCTGAGCCAGGATCAAACCCTTCACTTGTGTATATTTAGACCACCGAAGAATATTCTCCGACAGCCATCTCTAACAAAGTTTCAGTTTGAAACCGGTTGGTGCTTTGCGGTCAACAAAGCACCGATATAAAAATTCACAAAACTTCTCAGTTGTCGCCACTCCCGAAAGAGCGACGACTCGAAGGCTCGTCCACCGGATTGTCAAAGATCATTCCATTGCTTCTGGTCGAAGCACCAACCGTAGCTTACTGATAAGCACGGACGGAGCCTATACTCGACGCCAACTTTCGTTGATTTGGGCCCAATATGGTAGCCGCTGTTGTCGACAACCGTCAAGCCCTACCTCAAGTTTTTTCGAGTCGTTTCTCGGAAAGAACTGACTCTCAAAACCCCGCCTTGTCGTCACTGCTTTTCAGCAGTGTCTCGCCTTGGCGGGCGAGGGAGCAGAAAGATATAGATGGTCGTCATCCTTCGCAAGGGCTTTTGAGTAAATTATTCGAAAATGCTCATAAACACAGCGATTCCCAAGGAAAACGACACCTACGAATTCAACAACGACTGGACATTTCGAGTCTCCAACTCCTCACCTTTCCTCGAAAACAACGGCTTTCGATGCTGAACATGGTTTAATTCCGGACCCAAGCGGACAGCTCCATTGACATCGACATCGCCGCAGGGGGTTCCACAGAAAGCCAGTCCGCCACCGTGGTTAGGATCCAAGTCACCGCAAGTTCTGCTAATGATGGATCGGTTTTCCCGCTCCAACCGATCCCATCCAACCCGCTTTGCCCGCCCCCAGCTTTGCCATGACACATTTACTCTCCCGGAACCCCGCAACTGGACGAATCAACCGTGAGACCAACCATCCATCTCCTGCGAATGCCCGGGTCGCGAGATGCCTTTCACGGCATAACCGTTCCATCGATGTCACAATCACTTCCTCCAGAACCCAAGCCCGGCACCTCCAATCGCAGCCAATCAGCTAGTGATACGCGACCCGTCGCGGTCGCTTCGCCCCCTTCGCCGGCCGCAAACTCCCTTGAAGAAGTCCTCGAGCGCATCAACCGCTTGGCAGACCAAGTTGCCGGAGGTGCACCGCAACGCGCCGCAGCACTGCCGAATCATGGATCGCATCACGCATCCACCAACGGAAGCAACGCTCCGTTGAACCACGCACTATCGCACACCCCACCGTCGAACACCACGTCGCCCGGCCACACAGCGTCGCTTTCACCCCCATCAGGCTCAACCATGAGCGCATCTGGTTCGAATATCAGCGGCCCCAGCACAAACCAACTACCAACGTCGCTCTTTGCGAAGCAAGTCCTGGACGACGACAGCCCCTTCAAGTGGACGAACGAGCCTAGCGAGCCCATCGTCCCCCTGGAGCCCAACTCGCTGGAACAAGCCGGAGTCTCGGCAAATATGGTGGAAGAGATCGTGATGCGGTTTCTGCTCAACCGAGGCGAAGCCCCCGGACGCAGTATCGCCGACCAAGTCCGTCTTCCATTCCGATTGATCGAACCGGTCCTGTACCGTCTCAAGATGCAGCAACTGACGGTCTACCTCGGGTCGACTGCCATGAATGACTACATCCATGGACTGACCGACGCAGGACGCGATCGCGCTCGACGCCATCTTCAGAAATCCACTTACTTCGGGGCTGCACCCGTTCCACTTGAACAATACATCCAGTCGGTCAAACTTCAGTCGGTCGAACAACAACACCCCAACGGAGAAGATTTGAAGCACGCGTTCTCCGACCTACTCGTTCCTCCTCACCTACTGGCCAAACTCGGACCTGCGATCAATAGCGGACGTGGGATGTTCCTCTACGGCTACCCAGGAAACGGAAAAACAAGCATCGCAGAGCGTGTAACCCGGGCTTTCGGTCAATACATTTGGATTCCCCGTTCCATCCTGGTCGACGGAGACCTCCTCCGAGTGTACGACCCGCTCAATCACGAAGAACACCCTCTCTCAGCAAATGATGGTCCTCTGCAGAACAGCACCATCGACCGACGGTGGATTCGTGTCAAACGCCCCACCATCGTGGCTGGCGGTGAACTGACCATGTCGATGCTCGAAATCTCACGCAACCCCGAGACGAATATCTCCGAAGCCCCTTTGCAACTGAAAAGCAATTGCGGCGTCCTTTTGATCGATGACTTCGGTCGCCAAAGAATGAGCGTCGATGAACTCCTTAACCGTTGGATTGTTCCCCTCGAAAAACGCTACGACTATCTTTCCATCAGCAGTGGCAAGAAAGTCCAAGTCCCCTTTGATCAGCTGGTGATCTTTAGCACCAACCTAGAACCGAAAGACCTGGTCGACGATGCGTTTCTCCGACGTATCCCTTACAAGATCGAGGTACCTAATCCCACCGAAGAAGCGTTCCGAAAGCTCTTCGAAATCATGTGCCGCACCCTGAAAATCCCCCATCGCCAAGAAGCCATCGATTACCTCATCACCCAGCACTACAGACCCTACGACCGCCCATTCCGCAATTGCCATCCCCGCGATCTGCTCTTACAAGTTCGCTCGTTCTGCCTTTTCAACTCGATCCAACCAGAATTAACTCGAGCCAACCTTGATTTCGCCGTCGAGAACTACTTCTCGATCATGTAACGCGGACTCCTCTCCATGATCTCGGTGCCTCCGTGTTTCACCCTTCCGGCAGGGGCCGAACAGGAAGTACGGCAAAACAAATACGCACCGAGCACACCGTGACTACATGCAGGTTTACTTGCCGATGCAAAAACGACTGAAAAGCGCATCCAAGATGTCATTGTTCACAACTACACCGGCGACCTCTCCAAGCTCCTCGAGCGCCAACCGTAATTCGCCTGCGACGACTTCGTCCCCCACCCTATCCTGAGCTGCACTCCGTGCATGACCAATCGCATTTGCCGCCCGAATCAGTGAATCTCGGCATCGCTCTCCTGTCATCGGAACCACATCGTTTGTCGCTTCACGCGATCGCCGAACCGCCGATGCTAATGCTTTTCTCAGTGCTTCAACACCCTCGGAGGTTCGCGAACTGACCGCATGAACACCACTGGTTCGCAACTCGTCCGTAACTCGCTCTCGCAATGGTCGGGCGTGATTCGACGGTCTCGCAAGATCGATTTTTGTTTCAACCAACCAAACGGGGACTGCTACGCTTTCGTTCACCCACGACAGTTTTTGCGAAGTTTCCAACGGGTCTTCATCGTCGCATGCAATGCATACCAACACGAGGTCTGCTCGCTCCAACTCATTCTTCGTAAACTCCTGAGCTAACCCCCGAGGTGTTTCTCGATCGAGCGATTCTAAACCCGCAGTATCCAACAAGTCAAAAACACATTCATCGATCGTGATTCGCGATCGAACATAATCCCGAGTCGTCCCTGGTTGCGCGCTGATGATCGAAACATCATGTCCCGAAATTGCATTGACTAACGAACTCTTTCCCGCGTTTGGCAACCCCACCACGGCTACCTGGAACTCAACCTGCTGCCCTGCCCGCTGTTCCAACTGGCGGTTCAATAACTCGATTGCACCACGCGCCCGATCCAACCTTGCAATCACTTGCTCTGAGGCAATGAACTCGATGTCCTCATCGACAAAGTCCAAACCAGCCTCGATGTCTGCTAACAACTCAATCAAATCGCGACGAAGAAATCTGAGCGGCTCCGCTAGCCCACCCGCGAGCTGGCTCAAGGCCACTTGGAACGCTCGCTCCCCACTTGCATGGATCAACCCTAATACCGCTTCGCATTGCGTCAAATCCATTCGACCAGCTAAGAATGCTCGCAACGTAAACTCACCCGGTTGCGCTAACCGAACTCCGGCCGCTAAGATCTTCGCTTGGACCCGTTCAAGCAACACCGGTGCTCCCAGCAGATGCAACTCCGCCGAAGGCTGCCCGGTATAGCTGCGATGATCAGGCCAACTATACACGGAAACAGGTATCTCTCCCAAAGACTCGACAAGCAATTGGCTCCGATTCACCGTA
>VGZN01000032.1 GCA_016872635.1 Planctomycetota bacterium
GCCGGAGCGCAATTCAGGAGCTACCCAAGGAACGACTTGACCAGTCGATTTACTATTCTCCCGAGCCTTGTGATCGCCCTAGAACGCTGACGCGTTTGGGAGGAATCGTTTCCCCGTACCGAGGAGTTCGCAATCTGCACCATTTGACCTCCTTTGAGGTGCGACAATCGGATCCCGCGCATTTGGAACTATTTGGGGTGATGGAGGATGCGATCGAATCGGCGCATTGGGATACCGATAGATTTCGTGGTAAGAGGACAGGCGTGTATGTCGGACACACGCGTGGTACTGGCAGATGTGGGGAGATCGTTTACCGATCGCTTATTGCCGGTACGGCTTCATGGCTGAGAGAACTGGAGCAAATATCGAATCTAGAGCCACTCCAGCAAGATCGGATCATTACTAGGATAGTCCAAGACGTTCAAAATCGTTACGTCGGGCTCGATTTGAATCGAGCCGAACGACTGGCAGCTTTTCAAGCAGTATCTCTGATCTCGAGAGGTTTCAGATTGGAGGGTCCAGGCATGGCGCTCAATTCGGCATGCGCTTCGTCCCTCGTCGCCTTAAGCTACGCGGGTGAAGCTCTTAGCCTCAACGAAATCGATATTGCAGTAGTTGGTAGCGGATCCTTTGTTGAATTTGATAGCTTGGTCCTGTTCTCACGGGCAGGGAGTGTCTCTAGGACTGGATCACGTCCCTTCGATGCGGCCGCAGATGGGCTGATCCCGGCAGAAGGTTACGTCATTCTCCTCGTTAAAACATTGGATCGCGCTTTGGAAGACGGCGATTCCATCATGGCAGTTATTCGAGGATTTGGTTACTCCTCCGACGGAAAAGGAAAAAGTCTTTGGGCGCCGAGGGAGGAGGGACAAGTGCTCGCAATTCATCGAGCGTATGGAGAGAGTTTGAGTCCAACACGACTTGGATATCTCGAAGCTCATGCCACGAGCACGACCGTAGGAGATGCCACTGAGATGAAGGCCCTAAGCAAGGCGTTGGCAAAAACGTTAACGGGTTTCCCAAAGGTGCCAGTAGGGAGTGTGAAGGCGAATATTGGCCATACGCTTGAAACGGCGGGCTTAGCAGCACTTGCCAAGACCGTACTTGCGATCCAGCATGGTCAGATTCCTCCCGTAGCTAATGTTAGGAAACCGAACCCAAACATCGATTGGGAAAACTCCCCACTTTACCTTCCTCGAGAGCTGTGCGAATGGAAGCGACGAGATTCATTCCCTCGCCGTGCAGGAGTCAATGCCTTTGGCATTGGAGGACTTAATGCACATGTCATCGTCGAGGAGTTTCTCTCCGGTTATGCAACTAATTACTTCGCACCTGACCTAGAATGTCAACGTTCAGGTCGATCCACCGGATTCGATTCGGTTCCCGACTCGAGTAAAGAGTATAAATCGGCTACTCATACGGATACTGCAGAACGAGAATCGACTTGTGATCACGGTCAACTCGTTGCAATTGTTGGTCTTGGGGCGATAGCACCTGGCGGAAATACCGTACCGGATTTCTGGGCGGCTACTAAAGATGGCAAGGTTCACATAGGTGAACCTGAACCTAGTCGACTTGACATTGGAGGATTCGGAGTAGACAAAAAAGGGCCCGTTAAAGTCGTAGGAGGATTTCTGCGAGATTACCGCTATGACTGGCGAAAGCACAAAGTCGCGCCGAAACAGGTGGCGAATGCTGATCCGCTTCAATTCATGTTACTCGATGCAGTGGATCAGGCCATTTTAGATTCGGGGATTGAATTAGGTCCGGAACTGCGGCTTCGAACTGGGGTGGTTATAGGTAGTGTCTTTGGCGGCGAGTTTGGCAATGCGCTGCAAATGGGATTGCGATTGCCAGAATTTTCCAGCTTGATGGAAAAGCATCTACTCGAAGAAGGCATCGAGCAAAAGACCATTGAAACCCTGATAGATCGTTATCAGTCGTTACTTTTGTCTCGATTGCCTGCGCTCAATGATGAGACTGGAAGTTTTACCAGTTCGACGTTGTCGTCCAGAATCACAAAAACGTTTGATGTGATGGGCGGTGGTTCAGCAATTGACGGAGGTGGAGCATCGGGGTTGTATGCAATTCAGGTCGCTGCGAACTCCCTCCGCGCTCGATCTGTAGATTTGATGATTTGCGCATGTGGGCAACGAAGCATGGGGCCATTCAATTATGAAACACTTTGTCATGCAGGGGCACTCAGTTCGTCAGGGAAGGTTGTGGTCGGATCGCCCAAGAGCGATGGTATGGTTCCTGGAGAAGGAGCTGGAGTCGTTGTTCTCAAACGCTTAGAAGACGCTATTCGAGATGGAAATCGGATCTATGCAGTTGTTCGAGGAATCGAAGAGGCTCAAGGAGAGAACGTCGAGGAGGCATTTCGAGGGCTGGATCAAGCCCTAATGCGGATGATAGATCCTGCGGAATTGGCTTATGTGGAGGTTGACGCCAACGGGCAAGTGAACGCAAACGACGAGTTTCTTTCGATCCAATCGCAACTCACTCATCAGAACCGTTTCCGTGTTCCCGTTGCGGCCCTAAAAGAGCAGATTGGTGACACATTTGGAGCTTCGTCGATGCTGAGTGTGATTCGGGCTTGCAAGGCTCTGGAGTCGGGGACTATTCCTGCAGCGGCTTGGGCGGATGAGAAGCGATTGCCAAGGCACACTGTCTCGTTGTCTTCAGCTAAAAAACGATGGGAGCCAAGTACGGATACTCCGGCTTCAGTGATCATTCACGCGAGTTGCGATGGTACTGCTGCGGGCGTAGTTTTGAGCAACTTCGCTTCGGTATCCCTCGCTGTGTCGTCGCTAACTTCAAAAGTGAATGAGCGTTTCGTCGCTTATCCGGCATGGGCGGAGCAAAACATAGGAGTCTCTGAACCGGCGGACAACTTGAAATTAGTACGATTCGGGGCCGATTCGGTGTCTGAACTGCTGCACGAGCTGACTCAAATAGCGAAGGACCCAACCCGCGCGGTACACCCCGATAGAGGAGGGAATGTCGCATCGCTCGAAAAGAATGTGAACGAATTGAGGACTTCCCCGATCTACAGGCTAAACGTAGTGGCGGGAAATCTCAAAAGTCTACGACAAAAGATATCCCTGGCGGAGAATACTCTTTCGCATGGAAAAAACATCGCGGCTCTGCAGAATCAAGGGATATTCTTTGGTGAACTTGGGGCGTCGAAAGATGCTAAGACAGCCTTTTTGTTTGCTGGTCAAGGATCGCAGTATCCCAAGATGCTTTCGTCGTTTTTGTCGAACCAAGCAGTAAATAAACGGACACTCGCAAGGATAGAAGAATCAGTCCAGAGGTGGAGCGGGCAATCCTTCAAGGCACTGCTTGACGATGAAAAGAAACGATTAGGCATTGACCTACTTTCGACACAATTAGGAATCCTCGGATGCGAAGTACTGCTTTCCCAAGTTTTAACCAACAGGGGTATCGTTCCTGATTTCCTACTCGGTCACAGTTTCGGGGAATATGCTGCGATTTACGCAGCAGGATGTCTCGATCTTGCCCAGATTTTTGAAGTAGCAAACTACCGTGCGCAGGCAGTAAATCAGTCGTCCGCAGTCGAAGGACAACTTCTGTGTTTGTTCTGTGATGAAGACGCTGCTGAACGGCTAATCACCGAATCGGGAATCGAGGCCTATATCGCAAACTGCAATTCCCCCCAGCAGACGGTGATCGGGGTCCCAAAAGCAAAGATTCAAGAGGTGCGCCAAGTTTTCGAAAGTTGCCGTATTCGCACCCTTTTGCTCTCTGTTCCATTCGCCTTCCATACTCCATTGATGGCCGATGCGACAGCGAACATGAAGGCTCTTATTTCTGAATACCCAATCCGCGACGGTAAATACGCTCTTTTAAGCGCCGTATCCGAATCGTTCGAGACATCAGGTGAACATGTAAGAAAAAATCTTTGCGATCAATTCGTAAAGCCCGTGCGGTGGACTCGCTTGGTTTCGCGATTGCGTCAGCAAGGAGTTAAATTTTTTGTCGAGGTGGGACCAGGGCAGGTACTAACAGGACTAACTCGCAGCATCTTTGAGGGGGACGAACAGGTAGTTTGCCTCGCATCTGATGACTCGCGAACGTCAGCGGAGGAGCAGCTTCTGTTCGTAGATGCTGCCTATGAAATCCACCGGCATAGAACGCATTCTCCGCAAATTTCAGCGGCACCGGTAGTCCTATCAGAATTATCCAAAACCGTTAGTAAACAGGTCGATACCGTCGAACAACTGGATGATCTCGGTCAAAAGAACCAGGCGAGCGAATTCTCCAGAATCACGGACACGAATCATTTTTCTACATCTTCTAAATCATCCACACCGGAATCAAAAGCATTGGGAACTTCTATGCAAGCGATGGGCAAAGACGATCCTATCCGCGCTTTTTCTTTCAGGCGGAGTAATTTTGAAGTCGCGCTGGATCGTGTCGCCGCATTTGCAGTGCAACGCGGAGAAACATGGCTCGACATTGAGGTTGAACCTGATTCACATTCGATTACCGATCAGTGTCACAAAAGAATCGAGAACGCGGCTTGTCTATTGAGAACCAGCAAGCGAGCAATAATTAATCTCAATCGATTTCTGGAACAGGAAGCGTTCAAGGTGGGTTCGCACATTATCACACCCGATCGCGCGCATGTCGTTGTCAATTTCTTCCAAGAAAATATTGCAGCTACCGTCGATGATTTCTTGTGGCATCCTGAGGTCTCTGCGGATGGAATACGGTTTGTTACATTAGCAACCATTGGACAAATCGGTGGTTTTCTCGGAATGAACGAAACGGGACTTGCCGTGAGCTGCATGCGACCAGGAGAGGGGTATGAATATCGTGATGCGCGGATCAACCCATCGATATTTGTTTCTAGCCTAGTCATCGATTGCTTAGGATCTTGTCGAACCCTCGATGAGGCAGTGGGTTTTCTCAATCGCGATCTTATTGCAAGCAACTGGACTTGGATGCTCAGCCATTCCTCTGGCGACGCCCGCTTTGGAAGCCCTATGAATGGAAAGCTCTCGTTTGTAACGGTCGTTGAAGGATCTTTAGAATACGAACAGCAAATCAGAGGTTATGCAACCAATCGCGGTAAATGTATGCTTCAGGTGACTATGGATCCCCGATCGATGACCCTGAATTGGCGGTATCAATCGTCGGTTCGAAGGGCGATCCCCAGTCAATCGATTTCGTTTCATGCGATATTCGGAGAGGATCGAAGTGTAGGTCGAGCCCAACGTGACCAACCAGCAGATAAGCAATGGTCCGCCGGAAATCTAGAAAACCAAGAGCCATCGATGGGCGGTTTGCTCACGATAAATAAATGCCGAAATGAAGTCATCTCGGCAGCCGATTTAGAGGCTGCGGGAAATAGCCGGAACTCCTTGCCACCCCTTGGGGATCAGGACCGGATCTGCACGCGGATTGTTTCAAAATTAATTGCAGCCCGTGGCACATTGACGATGGATTGGCACAAGAGATTTCAGGCGGCGACAGTTTTAATCCTAGGAAGATTGCCGACTTTAAAGCGTCGGTTAGAAAACTGGGGAGCTCGCGTGGAAATGGTAGATGGCTGGCTTTCATCAGACTCTTTACTACAACTGTTTTTAGAATGTCGGGAGAAACTGGGACGCATTGAGCACGTCATCGTCGCACCTTCGTTCGTCGATCGACCCCCAGCGAGTCTGACGCCGCGCAACGACTCATTGATTGATTTCGATTTTGATCGAGATGTACTTAGTATATACCGAGTGACACAAGAATGGTTTTCAAGTTTTGATGATAAGCTATCGCCAGTTGAACGATCTTGGATTGTGGTTACACAGATGGGTGGTGATATCGGTCTGACGGGGCAGAGTCATCGCCATACGGAGGGGGCACTTACTGGACTTTCGAAAGCGATATTTTTGGAACGCGCGGTCATGGTCGGCACAGATGTGAGAACACATGCTATCGATTTCGAGTTAGGTGCGAGTGAATCGGAAGTTGTAGAAGGATTGCTCCGGGAGTGGGCACAAGAAGCCCGTGAAGCGGAAGTCGGATATCGCGATGGTATTCGATACGTGCTTAGAAGTATTCAACAGAATCTACCTCGCCCTGCAGCACAAGATATTTGGAATAGAGAACGCGGATGCTGGATCATCACAGGGGGGGCGAGAGGCGTTACAGCTGAAATCGCAAAGGCCATAGCAAGAGGATGCAATGGGACTGTCCATCTCATCGGCTCTAGCCAGGTTCCCACCATTCCCGAGGAATGGTTGACATATGACGAGATGCAACTCAGGGCGTTGAGAACTGAGATCGCAAGGAAGGCTGCTGCTGAAAAGCGGCCCGCGGCAGAGGAATGGACCGCGATTGAAAAGGCGATCGAGATCAAACGTAATTTTCATGCGATGCAGAAGGCGAACATCAACTTTTTGTATCACGTTTGTGATGTCTCTTCTCTCAATTCAGTGAAAGCTTTGGTGGATCGAATCCGTAGAAATGGGGAACCCATTATTGGTGTTGTTCACGGAGCTGGATTCGAAAAAGCGAGCCGTTTCGCGGGAAAAAAGCTTCCGCTTGTCAAGCGAACCTTTGAATCCAAAGCAATAGGCGCATTGAATATCATGGTTGCTACGGCTGATGATCCAATCCAATCATTCATTGCTTTTTCCTCGATCAGCGGTCGCTACGGCGCGATCGGACAAACTGATTATGGTGCAGCCAATGAATGGTTGACGAAAATTGTCGCTCGATATGCCACCCTAAACCCAAATTGTCACGCCGTAGCGATCGATTGGCACTCGTGGGGAGAGGTAGGCATGGCGTCCCGACCTGAGACCAAGCACTCGCCGATGTTGAAAACCATGAGATTCATGCCGGTGACTGAAGGTGTCGATCATTTTCTCGCAGAACTAAAGCTGGGAATCGATTCGTTTGGGAACTCAGTTGAACGGCCTACGGTTGTCCCACCCTCCGAAGTTGTGATAACGGATTGGAATTATCACAAGTTGTATTTTCCTGATTCAGTAGTCCCGCCCACCGCTTATGAACCTAGTTGCGACAGCGATCGAGCAAAGGTAATCGGTTCGGTGGAAGTAACACCATCGATCAGCTGTGAATTTGATGAGTGGTTTCATGCTCCATTCGAGGTTCAGGAGAACCTAGGATTAGAAGAGCTGGTATTTGTCGTCGGAAGCAATTCAACGGCAAATGCGGTTGTCGAGCAATTGCAGATTTCTGGTTGCAGAACCATCGCGACTCCCAGTCCGAGCACACAGGCAGATGAAGAGTGGATTGCAAACGTCTTGTCTAATTTGCCTGTCAAAATACTGATCTGGCTTTGCCCCCTCGATCATGGCGGATATCTAGGAGTTGGATGGAAGAAGGACCGGACTCGACTAGATCGATTCGTGTTGTCTCCCCAAAAACTGGTGTCGAAATGGCTCGAGAAATCCCTGACCCAAGGGATTCGATTGATTGTGTCGGGAAATGCGCATGCTATCGCGGAGCCGGATCGATTTTACGGTCAAGCATTCACACCTGAAACCAGTTGGCTCTCTTCTTTGATCTCCAGTCATCCAGAACGATTTAAAGGCGTCGAGGTCTGCAAATCGCTATGGCTTTCGAACCATGACACACCGTCGACGCAAGCGAGGAGCATACTCCAGGAAATCTTGATCGTCGATCAACAGACTCAGATTCATAGATCCATGACAGATCGATGGGTCGCAAAACGGCAACTCCTCCGCACTCCCTCACCCACTGAAGAGTTGAGTGCACTCCCACAAGGTACCTGGGTTGTCATGTGCCGATCCAGGGATGCACGGATTTCGACGCTCAAAGAATTGCTTGGCTCTACCGTAAACGCAATCGAGTGGGTTGATCTTGGTCCCTGGCAGTTGTCACAAAAGGATATTCATCGCCACCTCGATGTCAATGACAAGCGACGTTTTGAAGACGATCAGTTTGCGTCAATCCTGAAGTTATTGCAGGTGATCCGAGAGAAGAGTTGCGATGCCATCGTCGGTATCATTTTGTGGGATCCACTTGATAATTGCGAATCTGAAAATTTCGATACCGACTGCAGCAAATTGATTTCGCAGGTGATGCATTGCACGCAACCGGATAATCTTCAAGTTGTGCTTTTACTCGCTTCGGTTAATAACCAAATGTGCATCACTGAACAATGGTTGCGATGGCATTCGACGAGGCGAGGGATTCGCTCAACGATCTTGAGTGGTGTCAACACTGACATGGAGGGCGTCGCACGAATGGTTTTGAGTTCGGTTCCGCGTTCGTCGGGTGTTCAGTCACTACGGCGAACTATTGAACCTCTTCAGCCCGCCTTACCCGTAACGATTTCGGACGAGCGCAGGGTGCTTGCACTTGCGCCTCAAATTCAAGATGGTGCTACCGGTCGAAGTGTTGTCTGCGAGGTGGTTGTGGATCCAAGTCTAGATCCTTTCCTAGCAGAGCACAGATTTCGAGGGCGTCCGTTGATGCCTCTCGTTGGGATTGCTGAGATGATTACGCAAGTGGGTATTCAAGTCGGCATATTGAACGGTCGCTTGGGAGTAACGCTGGAAGACTTATTGGTTGTAAATGGTTTGAAGTTTTTCGATGATCGACCGAAATCTTTATTCGTACGGCTGGAGAAATTCGCGTCGCGAACTAAGGCAACGCTCTACTATCAATTCGCGAACTTGCAAGGTCGGATAATTGATTCTGAGCGAATTGTAGCGACGGGCTGGATTCAAGAGATTGAGTCACTCCCACCACTGCAAAGAATGCCATTCATTCCAATCGCTCCCTGGCACCCTGTTGAGTATCCAGGGGAAGACAGTGTGATCTACCACGGTTCCCCTTTTCGGTGCATTGAGAAGACTCAGTTTTTCGAAAACGGCCTTCTCGCAACGTTTGTCCCACAGGCAGCCAAAGCGCTTGGTGGCGAGCGCCCTGGGGAATGGATTACGCCCATGGGTGTGATCGATAGTGCGCTATTCGCTTGTGGCGTCCTAGCATGGACCCGCGATTCAAGCCTGGTCTCGATTCCAGCAGGTGTGGAGTCCATAAGTATCTATGGACAAGTAATTCCCGGTTGTACCTGCCAAGGTATTTTCTCGCTCGACAAGATGACTCTGAGCGATGGACACTTCTCAGGAACGATCTTACGTGATTCGGGGGAGGTACTCGTTCAGATTAGGGGCTACCGAGCTTCTCTCGTAAAGACTTCAACTCAATAATTTAAGTTTAGAGAACATACCATGATTGATTTACGTAATCGCGTCTCTTTGATTACCGGCAGTTCTCGCGGCATCGGTCGTACAACCGCGTTAAAACTAGCGGAAGCTGGGAGCGATGTTATCGTTAACTACGTTTCTTCGAAAAAAGCTGCTATAGAGACCGCTAAGGAAATAATACGCATGGGACGCCAGGCGTGGGTTGTCAAAGCGGACGTAAGCGAAGAGCAAGATGCTCGCGAGCTCATCGGGTTTATCAGGCGTGAAATTGGACAACTCGATAACATCGTTTGTAACGCCGCCACTGGTGGTTTTCGCAATCTCCTCGACTCCGAAACGAAACACTTTGAACATGCAATGGCAACGAACGTGCTGTCGTTGGTTTTTCTCGCAAGGGCCGCGAAAGATTTGTTGGTAAATAGACCCTACCGAAGCAAGGTCGTTGCTATATCAAGTCACGGGGCAGATATCGCCCTGCCGATGTACGGACTGATTGGAGGATCTAAAGCGGCCTTGGAGAGTATCGCGCGGCACTTAACGCTTGAGTTAGGACATCTTGGTGTCAATATAAACGTTGTGAAGGCCGGATTGGTAAAGACCGACTCCACCGATCGTTTACCTGGATCCGAAGAAATGTTTGCCGGACGAGTTCATAAATCGATGATGGGAAATCGAGTCCTTGAAGCCGTTGATGTCGCTAATGCCGTACTGTTTTTATGCAGCTCCTTAAGCGATTTAGTCCAAGGAGAAATCCTGACTGTCGACGGCGGCGCGGCGATCCATGTTTGAGACGATATTTACGTGAGTGAAATAACTTCATCATCGACGATTGCGAAATACTGTTGCCCCAGACTTAAATCGAGTGTTTTCGCGCCTGTGAAAGAACCGAAAGCGGCGAGGGTGAGGCAGTTGTTGTACAAGCTGAAGCAACGGAGTCGTATCGTTTCTCCGAATCGCCTGAGTTTAATCGCTGGATGAACATGACCAGCGAGATACACCCGATGGTCGTTGGAAGCCTGCGGGCGCTCGGTCAACTCATCATGGAGTAATATCCACGGACCAAGTGGATGCGGGGCAACCTGCCTTTCGATAGAAAAATCTTCCCATCTGCTACGCGAACCCAAATCATGGTTTCCCTCGACCAACAGAAAGTTTCCTTTCGGCAAGCGTTCGCTCAAACGAGCGAGGCCTTCCTGGAGTTCCTTATCCCAACTGCAACGAGCATGGACTAAGTCTCCTAGGACGACGAGGCGACTCGCATTTAGTGTTTCGATACAATCGATCAATCGATCCATGGTGCAAGTTGTCGATCCCGCTGGTATGGGAATCCCTCCGCGCCGAAACGTGGTGCTTTTCCCCAAATGGAGGTCTGCGACAAAGAGTGTGCTCTCCTCCTTCCAAAATGCAGCGCCCGAAGGATGGAGCAAGAGAGTTGTTTCCGCGATATGTAGTCGATAGCCCTTCATAAATTACCTACTTTGCATCCGCCGCTCGTTCGAGGTCAGCTTGCATGCGTCTCACGCGGTCTGCGAGTGTCTCTGTACTCAATCGCTCTCGAAGTCGATCGACCAATAATGCAAACGCCAGGGGCGTGGGTCTCAGTGGATTCCTACATACAAGCTCGCACTGATGGATGCGATCGAGAGTTCGTTGCAGTCGCTCCCATTCGAATTGATTTCGAAGCACTTCTTTGCGCGCCTGCTGAAGGAGCAAATTGCTTGGATCGTACTCTTGGAAAACATCGAAAATGAGGTCGCTGGAGGCCTGAAGGTGGCGTCCAGATCGCTTTTCGCCAGGATACCCGACCTGGATCAATCCGGCGATGCGAGCGGTTTCTCGGAACTGTCTTTTCGCCATTTCCGTAGCATTCAATCCGGCGGTGATGTCGTCCATCAATCCCTCCTTAGAAAACAGAGATTGAATTTCACCGAAGGATACATTGGGATCGATAGCCGACTGAAGTACAAAACCGTAGTCATTTGCGGCCATCGAAAAGGTGATCTTGCGATGGCGACTGAGCCGATGCGCAATGATGGTCGCCAAGCCTTCGTGAACCAACCGCCCTTCGAATGGAAAAAAGAATAATTGATACCCTTCTCGGGTCCTAATCTGTTCGATCAATAATTCGTTTGCTTTGGGGAGGTGACTCCATCGACGCTGTAGTTCGAGGATGGGGCGCACAGCTTTCATTTCGACCCCGTCAAAGACCCCATTGGATGTAGCCTCGATTTGCTCCCGAATCCCTTGCGATAATTGGCTTGATAATGGCATGCGTCCTCCGACCCATCGCGGAACAGTAGTCGGCGTACCCTTGCTTTTCTTCACCCAGGCGATCGAGTCGCGGAGATGCACGAACTCGAGCAATCGACCAGCCAGTAAAAAACGATCACCAGGCTTAATTTTGGAAATAAAACCTTCCTCCACGGTTCCAATGTTTTTGCCCGTCATGTACCGGACTTGAATGGCGACTTCGCTGACGATGGTACCGATGGACATCCGGTGCCGGCGGGCCGTCTGCGGGTTGGTAACTTGGAGTGTTCCATCTTCGTTTTCTTCGAGGCGCTTGAAATCCTCATAATGCGATAACGAATCTCCACCGTGCTTGGCAAAGGCAATCACCCAATCCAGTTCTTCTGGGCTCAATTTAGAGAATGCGAACGTACGTCGAAGCTCAAGCCATATTTCATCCCGTTGATACGGGGATGCTAGACCTCGTGTGACGAGATGCTGGGCCAATAAATCCAATGGCGAATCCACGGGCTCTCGAGCTTCGAGTTGACCACGCTGGATCATCTTTCTCGCAGCCGCCAATTCGATTAATTCCAAAGCATTGGTAGGTACAAATAACAGGCGACTCACCGCTCCAGGCTGGTGTCCGGAACGCCCTGCCCGTTGCAGCAATCGCGCGATGCCTTTTGGCGAACCGATTTGAATGACTTGATCCACTGCCGAGAAGTCGACTCCGAGATCCAAGCTGCTCGTGCAGACTACCGCCTTGAGTTTCTCAGCTCGAAGTGCATCTTCGACCCATCGGCGAACCTCCGCGTCGAGCGACCCGTGGTGTAATGCTAAAAGGCCAGCGAGGTTCGGATCGCTTTGCAAGAGTTGTTGGTACCAAAGCTCGGTCTGATTGCGAGTATTGGCAAAGACCAACGAGGTAGCCGCGCTGTTGATGGCTTGGGCCACGGGAGCAGACATACGAGTTCCTAAATGCCCAGCCCATGGGAATCGCTCCATGTTTTTGGGGATGGCAGCTGAGAGGACCATTTTTTTATCTGTTCGACCGTGAATAATCTCGGTCGGACGATCCGAGCCAGGACCCACGAGGACTTCCAGGGCTTGTTCCAAGTTGCCAAGCGTCGCACTAATCCCCGTGAGTCGTAAGTCCGGCCGCATTGTACGGAGTCGCCCAAGTGCCAGTTCGAGAAGCACGCCACGTTTGCTACCCAGCAATTCGTGCCATTCGTCGATCACGATCGCGCGAAGGAAGCGAAAATGTTCCGTGGACTCGGGGTACGACAACATCAACGTCAGGCTCTCGGGAGTTGTGACGAGCACGGTCGGCAATCTTTGCCGTTGCCGCTGTTTGATGTAGGCCGACGTATCCCCGGTGCGCGATTCAATGGTCCACGGCAATTCCAAACCCGCAGTCGCTTGTTCGAGGGAAAACAAGGTATCCCCTGCTAAGGCTCGAAGCGGCGTGACCCATAATGCCATCAGCGGTGGAGATGCTGGTTTACCTCGGACCTTCGTCCACGACTCGGCATCGATGGGATTGGCCAAACCGTCGAGCAACGGCCCCATCCACGCTGCCAGCGTCTTGCCTGTACCGGTTGCCGAATGGATGAGAAGGCTTTTTCCCTCAAGGTGGGCTTTCCAGGCTTGCTTCTGGAATGCAAAAGGTTTCCAGCCGCATTTTTCAAACCACGCTCCTGCGGGTCGCAATCGATGATTTCGAGTCGATACTGTCATCGTGGGGAAATCATCCGTTTGAGGTCTTCCAAGCGATCTGCGTCATTGATGGTTTTATCGTGGCGCCATCGGACGATGCGAGGAAAGCGAACAGCAACACCCGATTTGTGGCGATTGGATACCTGGATGTTTTCGAAGGCGAGTTCCATGACCAAGTGAGGCGTTACGCTTCGAACGGGGCCAAATTTTTCCTGCGTGTTCGCCCGGACAAAACGGTCAACCTCCGTAAGTTCGTGATCGGTAAGGCCAGAGTAGGCTTTAGCGAACGGGACGAGAACGCCATTATCCCACAGCGCAAACGTGAAGTCCGTATAAAGGGCAGCGCGGCGTCCATGGCCTCGCTGTGCGTAAATCAATACGGCATCGATGGTGTAAGGCTCAATTTTCCACTTCCACCAATGCCCTCGAACTCGTCCGACTTGATAGGGGGAATCGATTCGTTTCAACATCAGACCTTCGGCTTTTCGCTCGCGAGCCGACTCGCGAAGGAGAGCGAGTTGAGACCATGAGTTTGCGTAGATTTGTTCCGAGACCCGAAAGATTCCAGGTTCCGTTCCGAGAACCTCCTCAAGCTTGGCTCGTCTTTCCTGTTGAGAACGGCTGCGCCAATCGACGTCATTGAACTCCAACAAGTCGAACGCTACAAAGCGAACCGGGACTTCTTGCATGAGTTTCTTGCCGATCGTTTTCCGACCTATACGTCGCTGCAACTCCGCAAATGGCAAAGGTTGATCTTCTTTCCAAGCCAGGATCTCTCCATCCAAAACGCAATCGTAGGCCAAGCCTGCGGCCGAGGCCTCGATCTCTGGAAACTTGCCGTCGAGTCGTTCCTCACCGCGAGACCAGAGATAGGTTGTGCCGGATCGACGGATCAATTGAGATCGAATGCCGTCCCATTTCCATTCAGCCAGGAATGCGTTTGCATCACCCAGTCCAGCAATGTCACCTTCGACTGGGTTGGCCAGCGCGAATGGGTACGGACGACTAAGATCGGCATCGGCGGTATCTGGATCGACTAAGCGAGCATAGGCTTCCGCAGATGGTTCCCAATTGCCCATCAATCGATGAGCAATGGTTTCGTTGGAGAGCCCACTGATTTTGGCGAGTGCGCGAACGACGAGCCCTTGACTGACACCGACCCGCATCGCACCGGTAAGTAGTTTCATCATCGGAAAACGATCGCGATCGCTTGTCTGATCGAACAGTGCATTCAGAGATGCTCTTTGATCCGATTCGTCCAATCCGCGGAGCTGTCGAATGCGTTCGACCCACTCGGAGAGGCTGGACTCCTCACTCGATGTTGAGCTCGGAAGGATGCAGCTCATGGTCTCTGCCAAATCGCCAACCCAGGCATAGGTTTCTTCGAATAGCCAATCGGGGATTTTTGATTGCTCGGTCGCCCAGCTCCGTAGGATCCTGCTGGGTGCTAGTTGAGGCAGTCGACGACCGGTCAAAAAGAAAACAGCCCAAGCGGCATCGTCGTCGGGAGCCTGACCAAAGTAGTCGACGAGGGACGAGAGTTTTTCCCCCGTCTTATTGGATTCATCAAGTCGCCGGTAGAGCTCTGCGAAGTTCATGACCTGGTTTCATCCTCAGGATTCGATGAATTTTCCTCCACGTCCTCTGCATCGCCTTGGAACTGCGTTTCGAGAGGCGATGCCTCCACTGTGTTTCCTGGGGATAGACCGTGCTCTCTTAAGTATCGGGCCACCACATTCGAAAACCCGTGTGTTACCCAAACCGTAGTAGCGCCCGTTTCCCTCACCGTTTGGAGCAGACTCAGCCAGTCGACGTGATCCGACATCACAAATCCACGATCGACCGCTCGACGGCGCCTGGTTCCCCGGATGGCCATCCAACCGCTTGCCATGGCCGTAGAGACTTCACCGAATCGCCGTAACCATGGGGTCCCTTGCGAGCTTGGTACTGCTAGGACGAGGGCTTGCGACCAATCGAAATCTTTCGAGGCTTCGCTGACGGTGATGGTCTTCGGAAGCGAGATTCCTTGATTCCGATAAAGTTGCGTTGGTCCATGGACGGCACCATGCAGGCAGATAGGACCGATCGATGCATCGAGACCAGCAAGCAATCGCTGAGATTTCCCGAGCGCATAAGCCAGGAGCAAACTCGTTCGGCCAGCGGTCTGATTTTCTCTCCACCAACGATGAATCGAATCAAAGACCATTTCCGGCGATGGCCAGCGGAATACCGGCAATCCAAACGTTGATTCGGTCACGAACAGATCACACGGGACGACTTCAAACGGGACGCATGTCGGATCTGATTGCCGTTTGTAATCACCTGATACGACAGCGACCCGTCCAGAAACTTCAATGCGAACTTGTGCGGAACCGAGAAGGTGTCCGGCAGGATGCAAGGATACCCAGGCGTTCCCTAGTTTCCATCGCTCTCCATACGCTTTGGTGGCAAGATCGATCTCCTTGCCTAATCTGGATCGCAGTATCGACTCGCTCGACACTTCGGCAAAATATCGCTTGCTCCCAAAGCGAGCATGATCACTATGTCCATGCGTCAGAATTGCCGTATCGACTGGTCGCCATGGGTCGACGAAAAAATCACCTGCTGGGCAATATAAACCCGCAGGTTCCAACCGAAGCAGATCGCGTCGAAACGGAGTGGGATCCATCTCGGGAGTGGTTACTTGCATTAGGGCCCAAGGAGTCGTGCAGCCAGAGAAAATGTCGAGCGCCGAGTGACCAGTGTAAACCGCACTGGTTGGGAATCCCACCCCAATCGGGAAACAGATTTGGTAGCGACTTACTGAGTCCAAGCCGTGTGACTTGACGGGCCTGTATAATGCACCATGGCGAATCTTCAACTACTTTGGTTCAAACGCGATCTCCGGATTCGCGATCATCTTCCTTTGCTGCTCGGATCGAAGTCGGGTACCGTGCTTCCGATCTATGTTTTCGAGCCTTCGTTGTGGTCAAGTCCCGAATACGACGCGAGCCATTTCGAGTTCGTGCGTCAATCGCTCGTTGAATTGGATCATAACCTTCGACGATTGGGGGGCCGTTTAGCAATCCGTATTGGCGAGTTGCCCGATGTATTCATTCAAATTTCGGGCACGATGCCCTTTCATTCGATTTTGAGCCACGAAGAAACAGGGACGTGGCTTACCTATGAACGTGATCAACGCGTCGCGCGATGGGCTCGGGCGTGTGGAATACCGTGGAAGGAGCACCCACAAAACGGTGTTATCCGCAGACTCAAAAGTCGTGACGGTTGGGCAGGAGCCTGGGCCCGTCGAATGTCCGAACGGATCGCGGAATGTCCTGAGTATATTCCGGTGCCCGAGGAGTTTGAATGGGGACATGTGCCAACAGTCGATCAAGTGATGCCGAATTCTGGTAACGTGGTTGGAGATCTGCAACGGGGAGGTGAATCGAAGGCGATAAGCATCCTCGAGTCCTTTCTCGCGGATCGAGGTGGAGACTACCGAGGTTCTATGTCCAGTCCGCTCACCGCGGAAACCAGTTGCAGTCGATTGAGTCCCTACCTCGCATGGGGAAACCTATCGATCAAACAAGTTCAACAAGCAACGGCGAGGAAGATAGGAGATCTCACCTGCGATTTCGGAAAGACCGATGGGGCTGCCAGGTCATCCAGAATCCGATCGTTGAAGTCATTTATGTCGCGATTGAGTTGGCACTGTCACTTTATTCAGAAAATGGAATCGGAGCCCGAGATTGAGTTCCGAAATATATGCCGATTGTACGACGGACTTCGTGAAGGGGAATTCAATAGCGAACGCTTCGAAGCATGGAAGAGTGGTAACACAGGATTTCCAATGATCGATGCGTGCATGCGATACCTTCACCACCATCGATGGATCAATTTTCGAATGCGGGCGATGATCATGTCGTTTTCCGCCTACCATCTGTGGTTGCATTGGCGTGAGCCAGCAGTCTTCTTAGCGAGCCAGTTCCTCGATTTTGAGCCTGGGATTCATTATTCGCAGTGTCAGATGCAATCGGGAGTAACAGGGATCAATACGATTCGTATTTACTCCCCATCCAAACAGTTATTGGATCAAGATCCCACGGGTGAGTTTGTTCGTCGATGGGTTCCGGAACTAGAGCACGTGCCGCTTGCATTTTTAGCGGAACCTCATCGAATGAGTATCGATGACCAGATGCGATATCGATGCCGGATTGGGATCGACTACCCACGTGCAATTGTCGAGGATAAGGTCGCTGTCAAAATCGCCAAAGATCGTATTTATGCAATCCGTCAGACCGAGGCAGCGAAAGATGCAGCGGTGCAGGTTTTTACAAAGCATGGAAGCCGCAAGCGGCAGTTCCGAGACCCTTTACCCGGGAGCTCGACCGGGAATCCAGCATCGGTCCGGAAGCCTGCAGTGAAACTCAGAAAAGGAGACAACGACAAGCAGCCTCGATTGCCGGGGATGGAAGATTTCTGATGGCTTTAGAGTTCGTTTGCAAGCCAAGCAATCGAACCTGGTCGGCTACTTCACGGGCGAGGCGGCAGCTTCGGCATTGGGAGCTGGTGCCGGGGTGGGCGGTGTTGCAGGTGGCCGACGGCGTTCTTCGATTTCAGGTTGGATTTCGATCAACGTATTTGGTTCGCCGATGGTTTTTTCGAGGTGGAATGCATCGTAGATTTGGCCGTTTGCGGTGCGGGCTTCGTAGCGTAGTTTCAAACCGTCTAGGGTAATAATCTGGTAGAGCTGTGTATCCTCTCCCATACGCACCATAAACGGTTTTGGAGTGACGTTGTACATCTTGGGACCGCTGACAGAAACGACATAGACCGTTCCGTGGTGATCATCGCGATGCGTTACACCCGTCGGCACGTTTTCCACGGTGGACGCTGGCTTTGCGTCGGGATCCGTCGATGGAGTATCCGAACCGGTACGTCCATAAGAGTGGTCGTGTCCCTGCAAAACGAGATCGACTCGGTACTTATCGAGTATGGGTTTCCACGCGTCGCGAAGCGCAGCGTTATCGCGGCTCTTCGCCGTCGAAAAGATCGGATGATGGAACGAGCAGATGATCCAAGGCTTCGTGTTTTTGCTTAGGATTCCATCGAGCCACTTGGTTTGCTCTGGGATTTTAGTATTGCTGTTGAGGACAATAAAACGAGCATTTTGGTACTCAAACGTGTAGCACGATTCCTCCAGCCCTTCCGGACCGTGTTCAGGTAAAGTGAACTGGGGGCGCCAATGGTGGGTGAGTTGGGTTTTCCCCTCGGGTAGCTTGTGTTGTTCATGGTTTCCAGCAACTGGAACATTTGGGATCATTGCATTGAGCCACCCGCCGGCTCCGAACCATTCACCCCATTCGCCATCAGACTGCGCCGTGTTGATCAGATCACCCGCGTGCAAAAGAAACTTGGCTTTCGGCGCATCGCTGTACGCTTCGCGGATGACTCGGGACCACATGGATCGCAAATCGTTTTGAGCGTCTCCAAAGTAGATAAAGGAAAATGGCTTCTCGAGGATGTCTGCGGTGGTGAATTGAAGCCATTCACTCCAGTTGGTGCCGTCTCCTACCCGGTACGCATATTTTGTTCCAGGTGTTAGCTCTTTGAATGTGACACTGTGGTAATGGGCAGTATTAAGGTCGGATTTAAGAGCTACCGATTCAGCGATTTGCTCCTTTGCTTTCTTGGCAAATTCTGGTCCTGGTGTGGCTTCTGCAATCTGAGCTTTGCCTGTGGCAACCTCGGTACTGGTTCGCCATGTGACCGATTGGGTGGTGGTGGGATCTCCTGCCCATGTCAGGATGATGCGATCGGGGAGGAGCGATGGTGCATAAACCTCTGCCGGCTTTAGTGCCCTGACGCCGGCCGGATGTTCGCCGTCGTGAACGATCGCAATCGCTAGCGGACCGTTGATCGCGAGAAGGGATGCGACAGCTAGAAAGATGCGAGCTATAACTGTTGCATGAGAAGGCAGGATGAAGAAGCGATGCGTGGCGCGAGGGACTTGGAGCATGGTGGAGTGAAGCTAAGTATTGCAAGGG
>VGZN01000033.1 GCA_016872635.1 Planctomycetota bacterium
ACCCAAGCAACCGACCGAGGAGATCCAAACTTTCTCACATACGCGAGGCTTGCCATCTGGCCCGCGCATCTCTTGCAAGAGTGGGGCCGTCTTCGGATCGTTGGCCAGCGAGTCGAACGTGGAGACGCTGGCGTGCCCCTGCATGTTCGATTGCCCGGCGAGGATGAATACTCTAAGCGGTTGGGCGAAGCAATTCGTACAGAGGAAGCACAGCAGCGCTGCGGTGAGGATTACTTTTGGTTTCATTCTCATAGCTAAGAACCTATGCATAAGTTTTCGAACAAAATGAATGGACAAGATTTTCAGAATGATTCCAATTCATTGAAGGGTTATTGGTTGCAACTTTTACTTTACGGGGTTGCCCTTTGAGGCGTTTGCGATGAAATCCTTCAAACTGATGAGCTTTGGGGTATCGGTGGAGGCTTCGATTTCGGCGATGGCCTTATCGATTTTCGCTATTCGTTCCGGATCATTCAACGCACGCTTTTCTTGCAATTGCGGCACGACATCTTTGGCGTTCGTCCCGTAACGCATGAGCAACTCTAGTCGCTTTTGATAATCATTGCCCCAACGCGACTCGATGGTTGAAACACAGAGTTCCATTCCTTCTCGAATCTTTCGCCTAGACAGGAGCTCCAGACCAGCAACGCGGATGTCGTCGCCGAACATCTCGTTGGTAGGAGCCATGGTCTCGATGGCAACAACAATGTCGGGCAGAATCATCGCCAGCTCTTGGTCGCTAAGCTTGTTAAGCACTGGGACGACGGAACTGCGGACGGAGCTATCTTCGTTTTGAAGCAAAGACCTGATGACTTGAAAGAGTTGTGTTCGGTCTACACCATCGAGTGAATCGGCGAGGATGCCACGCGGTTGGTGGTCTCCAGCAAGAGGTGAAAACAAGGCGAGGGATGTGGTCCGCTGTTGCATACGGCGCGAGTCCTCACGAGACTGGCGTAACGACATCGCAAAGAGACCACCAAGGCCCTGTTTGTCACCAATGCGCGCGATCGCATCTGCGGCAAGACATTGAAGCCATGAATCGGAATCATCGAGGGCGGCGATCAAAAACGGAGAGGCGGACACAGCATCTTTCCCAAGCCTTCCAATCGCTTCAACGGCACCGTAGCGAGCGTATCGATCTTTGCCTTTCAGCATCGTGATCAGCGTGGGCACGAAGTCGCCGCCGCGTTTGCCGATGGCTTGTGACGAGTGAAATCGCATCGCGGGAGACCAGCTCTTCAGCCCCTCGATGAGTTCCTCATCTTTTCTTTTGTAGTAGCCGTTCCTTTCCCCTTCGGGAAAGCGGTCTCGCCCCGCGAGGATGACGTTATCAACGGCTTCGGCATTCAGTTCGGGCGCTACCGAAGGGTTCTTGCCGAGGATACAAAGACTTTTCTTATAAAGACCGAAAGAGAGCAGATAGGCACCGGTGAGGTCCCAATCGGCGTAGTCGCCCCATTCATCGAAATGAATTTGCTGATAGACGAAGCCACCTTTCCAGTCCCGAGCTAGATCGTAATACCAAGCTTGCTCCTTCAGGTATGCACCAGTAGCGAGCGGTCCGCTCCTCGATACACCAGGGAGAGCCCAAAGCATATTCCAGAGGTTCCCACAGTGGCCTTGTTCCCTGTGATCGTAGGCGGCGGTTGCCATCCATGAGTTGAAAGCGGCGGCATCACTGTCGCCTAGGATGTCAAACAACACGGCGGCACATGATGATTTACCGTTGTCATCATGCGAGTTGCCCCACGGCGAATGATCCCCATAGGGAATCGCTCCCTTGTCCACGTAATAGCGAAGAAATCTTGCTGACTTGTCAATTGCCTCATCCAGCGCCGGATCGTTGACACCGGCCTTTCGAGCCAGTTCAAGCGAGATGGTCATCGGCACGCCGATCACATTCATGCCGCCGTAGCCTTCGGAAAGCCCGTCAGCTAAAGGAGGTGCGTGCCCCCATATACTATTCCTGCATTGGTTTTTGACAGCACGCATGGTGGTATGTTGCATCTCGGGGAAGGCCGCACCGTTACCTTTGGCTAGGGCGTACTCGCTGAGAAAAAGATTCACATAAGTGATATACCAGTTCCATGTATCCTTGGGTCGAACGGATTCGGCAGATTTCTTTACATAATCGGCGAGCATATCGTCATGCGTCGCGTCACCGCTGGCCAGTAGGGCAAGGGCATTGAAATGATCCGGGATATCTGTGTTTTCCAGTCCTCTTTCAGCGATCACGCGGCAACCTTGTTCGAAGATGGCTTTCGACTTTGGGCAATCGTAAGGAGCCGTCGCGCTGTAGGCCCCGAGCACCTGAAGTTTGATCTCCACGTTCAAGGGCTTTCCATCTCGCCAGATTGTTAACGGAAGCATGCCCGTCTTCTCCTCGGCCAGCGCGATCGCGTGGCCAAAACTTCTGCGTGCGTCTTCCTCAAACGGTCTGCCAAAGACACCTAGGATCACATCGTTGACCTTCACAATTCCATCTGCCGGCGAGCCTTGGTCCACAGCGGTAACGAGGATTTGTCGCGAGGTGGCGGTGAGGTCTTCACTGCGTAGAAAAATCCAACCGCGTAGTCCGGTAGGTCCGAGAAGCCAATCATGGGATTCATCCTTCTTACCGCCCGCCGTGAGGTCGGGCGGCACCGAAGCGGATGGCTCTTCAGCAAATGATGGAGAGAAGGCCAACGAACATGCAGTGACCAGGAGGAATACCGAAACAATCATTGTTCTCATGAAACAACTTTCTTAGTGAAACAGCAAAACAAATAACTTTGAATCATCAAAATCGGAACACAATCATCTTTTTGGAGGCTCCACAGCAGGCACTGTGTCAAAGGTATCTTTCATTTGATTGACATTTTTTTCTCGTCGAAAGACAACGGCAGGAAGGCCTCGCGCATCTTTTGAGGAAATAGATTGTTAGACAGGTCGGTATCGAGCGTTTCGCGGTTGGGATCGAATGCAACTTCAACAATCGGCTTTGATCGCACAAAGAGTTTCTCAATCGATCCTGTGGAACGTCGCCATATGTCCGCAGGCAAAGCCAACATCTCCTTGGAGCCATCCTCAAAAGTCAATTGAAGTGGTAGTGGAGTCGGCACGCCTCCGATATTTCGGAACCGCACTATGGTATAAAAATCAGGTTTTCCTTCACGACCTTTCTGTGCTTCACGAAGAATCGCTTCGCGCTCGCTAGTTTTCATATTTTCGAGCTTTTCATCATAAGTCGTTTGCTGCTTTGCGCCGGGCTTGAATTCATCTGCGGTTGAATAGAAGTCCTCAAGGTGAGGCCTTTTCTCCTCTCGGGGGACATCGCCGCTTGCGCGGTTGTAGACTTCAAACTTGGGGAACAAGAGCTGCTCTTGGCGATCTTCGCTTGCAACGAGAGCTTCTGTTTCGGGATCGCCGAGGTTCAACCGGTAGCGGGTGACATCTTCTATGGCGACGTCAACATGGTCCGTCGAGAAGAACCAAGCGCGCCAGAACCAGGCGAGATCTTGGCCAGATTCCTTTTCCATCATGCGAAAAAAATCTGCTGGCTCGGGACGTTTGAACTTCCATGCAATCGCGTAGGCCTTAAAGGCGCGATCAAATGTTTCTCTTCCGAGAATGGTTTCGCGTAAGACGAACAAAGCCATCGCCGTCTTGTTATAGGGATTCTTGCGGAAGATAACCGAATCGGGTGTTGACATCAGTGTTCTATGCCGATCGGCCAGGATGTCTGGGATCACGCCGTCACGAGTGCGTGCAGCTTCGTCGAAGCTGTCTTCGAATGACAGGTTGGAGAGGAGTTCAAGAAAGGAGTTTATGCCTTCGTCCATCCACCCCCACCGGCGCTCATCCGTATTAACGATCATGGGGAAGTAGGAGTGACCGGTTTCGTGGACGATGATCCCGATGATCCGATGTTTCATGTGCCGTGAATAGGTTCGCTCACCATTGACGATTTGATTCTCCGGACGTGGCCCATTGAAGGAGATCATGGGATACTCCATACCCGATTTGGTCGGTCCGTTCACCGCTTGCGCCGTAGGATAGGGATACGCAAAGGTGTAGCGAGAATAAGTCTCCAGCGCATGAGCGATAGCCTCGGTAGCGTAGATTCCCCAGAGCGGATCACCCTCATCCGGATAAAAGGACATCGCCATGACAGTCGGACGAGATGCGTCGCTCTGGTGAACGCCCATCGCGTCCCAAATGAAAGCCGGTGAAGCGGCCCACGCAAAGTCGCGGACATTTTCGGCCTTGAAACGCCAGGTGCGTGTATCGGACGCCTCGGCTACGCGTTTGGCGGCGGCCTCGGCAGTTGTCACGATCCGCAAGGGCCGCTTCGCCGAAGTAGCATCAGCGTATCTCTTACGCTGCTCAGCGGTGAGAACGCTGCCAGGGTTCTTCAGTTCACCAGTCGCGGCAACGATATAATTTTCCGGTACGGTGACTGATACATCGTAGGTACCAAACTCCAACGCGAACTCGCCACCGCCAAGATACTGTTCAACATGCCAACCTCGCGCATCTGTATAAGCTGCGACCCTCGGGAACCACTCCCCCGCGCCGACAATTAGGCTACCATCATCCAGCGTTTCATAGCCTGAGCGGGAATCAAAGGCATGCGCTTCGACCAGTTTTGATGTCCAGTCAATAGTCAGTTGCACAGACTGCCCCGATAGCAACGGGCGGTCAAGTTCAACACGTGCGAGAGTACCTCGAACCTCGTAGACGAGAAGTTTGCCCGCACTATCGGTTAGCCGCGTAATGGCCATGCCATAAACTCGTTCGTCCATCAGTTGCTGGCGCTGCAGTTCTTCGATTGGAATGCTCGGTGACTCTGGTGATATTCCACCACGCGGCGTCAGGAAATCATTCGTCGAAACACTTTGTGCCGCGCCACACGGCGAGAACCGGTTCTGATCAAGATGGACCCAAAGACTGTCGAGAGGTTCCGGTGAATTATTGGTGTAAGAGAGAATCAAAGTGCCGAGGATTCGTTTGGCTTCGGCATCGAGAGTAGCATCAATCTTGTAATCGGCCTTCTGTTGCCAATAGGCGACTCCTGGACGCCCAGACGCCGTGCGATATGAATTCGGGCTGGGAAGCAGGTCATCCATATCGCGGAAGCTATCTTCCTGGGCAATCGCAAGCGGTTGCGCCAAGACTGAAACTACTGCTCCCAGCAGAACAGACATTTGGATATTGAGTAAGAATTTTCGGCTTATCTTTAGCATCAATGCTTCCTATTTCTGAGCAGCTTCGATCGGATTGAGCCGTCGTTCTTCCATATCCGCGAGCATGGTGGTCCAAACAAGATCGCCCATGCAGTTCACGGTTGTGCTGCCCATGTCGATCAGCCGGTAAATGCCAGCGACGATTCCCGCAATTTCTAGCGGAAGATTAAACGCTTTTACAAAGATCGTCGCGATGACGAGTCCGCCACCCGGTATGCCGCCAGAGCCTTCAGAGAGAACAAGGCCGACGAATAGGATCGAGACCATTGAAGACAAACTGAATTCTACGCCCGCCGCCTGCGCGGTGAACAAAAGCACGGACGCCAACATGATCGACGTCCCGTCCTTGTTGAGCTGTGCTCCAAGGGGAAGCGTGAATGAATAGATACTCTGCGGAATCTTCAGGATGCGGTCTGCAACGTCAATGGACACGACGAGGCTAGCAAGGCTGGAGCAGGTAGCTGCCGTTGTCGCATAGAGAGGTGCTGTCGCCCGTAGCCAAGTAAATGGGTTGCGGCGAGAAACGAGCATCAGCATTAACATGTAAAACAGAACCATTATGGCCTGCGCGGACCAAACGGTCGCAATGAACTTGGCAAGAGGCCCCAATACCGACGGACCGTGTTCGCCGACCGTGACCGCTGCGAGCGCTGCAACGCCGACGGGAGCGAACGCAAGGACCAGTGCCACAAGCTGTCGCAGCAGTGCGGCAGCTAGTGAAAAGCTCTCTTGAAGCGAGTCTTTTTGCTGCTTGGGAAGCATCAGAGTAGCGATACCCAGCATCAGAGCGAACACGACAATCTGTGAAACGTTCCCAGTCGCCATCGCTTCAAATACATTCGAGGGTACCAAGCCAGTCAGTAGTTCAGAGACAGCCGGTACTTTCCCGAAGTCTTTCGGTACGGCACCTTCAAGCGACATGCCATGGCCTGGCTTAATCAGGCTGGCGATTGCTAGGCCAAGGCCGAGGGCAGCGGCTGTCGTAACGATGTAGTAGAGTAGGGTTCTCGCTCCGAGCCTTCCGAGCACACTGACATCTGTGAGACTGGTAATCCCTGCAATCAAGTTAAAAAAGACTAGAGGAATGGACGCCATCAATAAGAATCTGATGAAGAGATCTCCTAAAGGTTCAAAGATCGCCGCACGTTCACGCATGACCATGCCGACGATGATACCGACCACCAGCCAAAGCAGAATCTTAACGCCTAGCGAGAGTTTTTTGTAGGCGCTGAAAACGCCTCCTCTCGCGTCGCTTTTGTCGTCGCCTGCTTCGCTCTTATGTACCCCGGCTAAACTCATGGTTTTTGCTGACTGGCAGGTGCTGGATTGCGAGGTTGTTCAAGAATCTCTCGAGTACGTGCCATCAGTTGGTCGTAGTACGTCTTGTGATTGTAAGCCGTCAGAGGAATGTACTCATTGACGTTCGCGGGATTGCCTTCCAGGATTTCACCATTGGACCGGATTGTGTGACCGATATTCCACATGAAAGTGACTACGGGTTTTCCGCTGATGGGAAAGGTCAGAACCTCATCCCACTCCCAGGTATTCGAGTAGCCGCCTGTTGGCATACCCAGGGATGTACACAACTCATTGTCGTATGTCATTGATGAAAACTGATCGAGATGCGATCCACCGTACGGGCTATACCAGCAGACCATGCGCCCGGTGAAATGCGACTCAAACGGGCGAAGAATGCCGTCCGACCACTCCGGGGCAGTTGCTAGTTTGAACGGGACATTGTTTGAATAAGCCTGCCCGGCAGCGAGACCTAAGGCAACGTCTCCCTCCAGCCAGTCGACCAACCACTGAGCAGGGCCTACAGACTCGGGTGCACCGTCATTGAATTCTTTGCCCTGATCAAGATCTGCGCGGCGTTCGCGCGTAAACTTAGCGGTGACATCGCTTAGTCGTAAATTGCCGAAAGTGGTCTTGAAGGGTTTGGGACTCAAGGCCTGCACGAGATAGGCACCGCGTCCGCCACCTCGCGATCGGGTCGCGTCGATCACGATGTCATGGTCCAAGATGTTCTCCTGTTTCCCATAGGCCAGCAGAGCATCGGTGGCGACGAGAAGGTCATCGCGGAAGCCGTACATGTTGATGAGCAATATCTTACTGCCATCGGTGCTGCGGTATGTGTCAATCGAATCGGCATCAAGGACTTTCTCGAAGCCTGGATACTTCGCTTCGCCAGTTCCCTGGAAGGTAACCGTTTCCTCAGGGAGGTAGGGCACAGATACGGAATAGACGGCCCCGTCTCGTTTCTTGAGATCGAGGCGCAGAGTATCTCCATAAAGTGATTCCGGTAGCTCGGTCGACTTCAGGTTCATGTCGATCGCTGAACGCATCCAGAAGTTCTCCTTTGTAGAATGCGAACGATAAGGGGCAATTGCTTCGAGATAGGATGCAAAAGAAGTCCCGTTCACCGTGACGACGATGTCGCCAAGCTCAACCTGGCTACCGCCCTCGATCATTGAGGTATCTGTTCCAAGGTCCGAAACAAAATAGGCAATGGGGTCAGCACTGAAGTCCGGCAGGAAGCGAATGGGCGCGACGGGTGAAGCATCACAATTGATGTCGAACCCGGGATAATCGTCTGGATCGAAACGGTTGTAGCTTTTCGGTAATTCAATGCCGCCGTCGGTCGCGAAGACGTCCAGGTGTCGGTCGTGGCGTGAATTGGATAGCCGTACCAGCGCCCAGTAAAGCTTCTCATCTGTGTCGGCATTGATGACGTCATTTCGATGAGCTTCAAGGTTCTCAGGGAAGGACAATCCCAATCGCTTATTCTTGATCGGGGAGAACGCCTCGCGCGCCATGGTCTTTGCGATAATGACGTCGAACAGTGCTTCACGGTCCGCCCGCGTCCCTGGGTCTGCATGTGCATAGGTCGTCATGCCAATAACGAAGGCCACAATCAGGATGGTAAGCCAAGGCCTTATGATGTTTTGTTCTCGAGATTTCAATGGAGGGCTCCTTGATGTTGGCTGGTGGTGGTAACGCGTTCTACATAGGATCGAATGCGCACAACCGCAGATGCGATTTCATCTCGGGACTTGACACAGGTTGCGCGAACATAGGCGTCTGAAGAAGTACCAAACGCTGCACCGGGAACAACGACGACCTTTTCTTCGTGCAGAAGCCCATTGGCAAATTCGTTCGACTTGAGTCCTGTTTGACTAACGTCGATCCACGCGTAATAGCCGCCCTCCGGCATTTCTACCCGGAGCGACGGCGTCTTCGCGAGTGCACCCGTAAACGTTGCGCAGCGATCTTCCCACTCTCGCCAAAGCGTTTGAGCAAATCGCTTTGAGATATCAGCCCCTAGGGCACGCTTCGCCGCGGCCTGGCTGATCGAGCTGGCGCTCGTTGACATGTGCCCCTGGATCATTGTCATGCGATCGGCAATCGGTGCGGGCGCGTAGTCGTATCCAATGCGCCATCCTCCCATGGCGTAACTCTTGGTCATCCCCATTAACCCGATCGTCCTTGATTGCATTCCTGAAAGCGAGGCGATCGGCGTGTGGCGGCGTCCACCCCATGTAACGGACTCATAGATTTCATCGGCAATCACCATAAGACCATGCTGGGACGCAACATCTGCAATGATCGAAAGGTCGGCTTGCTGAATCTGTTGCTCGAGATGCTTTTCCATGATTTCCATAGCTTCGTTCCCCGTGGCCCCGCCGGCCGACGAGAACCCACCGAACCCGCCAGTGCCTCCAGCGCTGGAACTGCCGATTGAAATGCCGCTACCTCCAGAAAAACTATGACTGGTACTAGTGGTGGATTCTCGACGGGTCATGTCGATTTTCGGTCCTGGGCCATTATCGCCCTCTTCCGAATCCTGGTCGAGTGTCACGCCAGCTAGATGGTATTTGCGAACCCATTCATAGGCGACTGGGTATTTCTGTTCGAGCTCATCGATGTTCTTGGCTTGGACCCTGCGCATTTTGGAGCGAGTCTTAAGCTGCTCTCGGATGGTGATCACATACCCTTTGTCGGAGCTCTCTTCGATGAGCACATCGAATTTGCCATCGTGGACTTGAGTCTTCGATACCAGCAATCCATTGCTCATTTCTCGAGAACGTGAGACAAGAGGTTTTTGCGTGGAAAATGGTACGGCATTGTTATCCACTCCAAAGCTCATGCTGGTCGAGCCTGTAGACCGCCCGGAGTTGCTGGATTGGGCGCCAGGCGATTCGAGGTCGGCGGGTGGATTGCCTCGCAGTCCGATCGATACACCACCGCTGACCGAGCCACCGCCACCGGCCATTCCGCCACCGCTGCCAAAGGCCATCGACGAACCATTATTGCCGGCGCTGTTCGCAGTTCCGTTGCCGCCGCTAGATGCATTGCCGAATCCAAAGGCGCTACCGGAGGAGAATCCCGAAACGACATTGGCGGGAGGTTGATTGGCAGGTGGTGTTGCATCGTAGTGATCGGACGAACCGCCGGTCCTCGATGCACCACTGCGATTGGATTTCTTGGACGCTCCCGATTTTTTACCGTCTTGGCCATGGGCAACCGCCCAAGGCAGCACCAGCAGTCCGATGGTCGCGATCATCACCAGGGTCGAAATCGGCGTGCGATAACGATGGTTTTGCAAATCAATTTTCATGAATCGAATCCTCTCTGATAGGGCGCGAAACGAACCTGACCATGCCATAGACAAGGCATGAGCAGGCAGGCGGCGCCGGCCTTGATCTTCCAATAGACGAACCAGCAACCCGGCGTAGGCTGCGTGTCCAAGCTTGGCACTGCGGATCGCGCACTCATCGCACGCGAGCTCCATGGCCAAGTAATACCGACGGGCCGCCAACCATGCGGGCGGCCAAAAGAACAAAACGACGGAGACCGTCGTCGGAAGCAGGTTCCACCACAAGTCGCGGCGTTTGTGGTGGGCCAGCTCATGCGCAATCGCCATGCGGCACCCTTCCAGCCCGAACTTTGCTTCGAAGTCCGCAGGCAGAATCAGTTGTACGTTTCCGGAAAGGACCAACATAGGCACTGAGACTTCGTTCGATAACTCGACCCGTGAAGGCTTGCGGATACCAAGCCGTCTCGCGGTCTGGTACGTCATGGTCAACAAATGGGGCGGGACACAATGGGTCGAGCGACGCAGAATGCGGGCCGTCTGCAATGCGCGATGTGCCAGCAGCATCACTATGCCCGCAGCGCCCATGCACCACAGGCTGAATCCGAACCATAGCTCGACCTGGAATAGCGAGACTTTGGGTTTGGATTGCAATCCGAGTTCGGATGCAAAGACTGAACGATGCGAATCCAATTCCAACCGAGCGGAGGCAGACGCGTCAAAAGTCGACGGTTCACTTCGGTTGACGCGTGGCAAGACTGCAGCCGAGGAGATGCCTGCATCGGTTGGCACAGGAACCGCATCGCGGATCGATGAGTTGTTAACCAGCGCATGCATCGGAGGCTCATAGCGTGGGATCGAGAAGGCAGGAACAAGTTGTGGAACCCAAGGACGGACGCGTGACTCCAGCGGCGCGATTCAAGCCGTGGGAATTACCAGCCACAAAAGTGTCTTGATGTAAACCGCGCGCCACATCCATGAACGGTGGGCTGCGTTCAAACCCAACGGGAGGTGCTCGATGGCAAACACAATCGCCACTGAGATGGTGAAGCCGATCAAACCTTGAACCAAACTATTGGCGAACGTATCGAGGATCATTTCGAGGCTCCATGCTTAGCATCTGCGCGTGAGGCATCCGATTCGAGACGCTGCACGAGTTTCTTGAGCTGTTGCAGTTCATCGGGTTGCAGGGGTTGGCTTTGGGTCAGGTACGCGGCCAGCGGCGCGATCGAGCCACCCAACACACCGTGCACAAATTCGCTGACTATGTCTTTTAGTACCACCGACAGCGATTGCTTGGGGCTGTAGTGATAAACACTGTCGATCTTCTTGCGAGACAAGAAGCCTTTCTTGGTCAATCGCTCCATCATGGTCAAGACCGTTGTTCGGGCTTGGCCCGTTTTCGCATGCCAGTATTCGGCCACTTCGCGGACCGAGATGGGATGGTTCTCGTCGATGTACTGGAGCAGTTCCAATTCGACCCGCCCCAATGTTTGCGGTTTCTTCGCCATGGCACCTCGCATCTATTTGAAGAGTAGCTGACTACACACGTAGGCAGCCCACCGAAAACTACAACTGTAGTCAAGGCAAATTCGCATCTTTATTTCTCACGAATATTTTCGAGTACGAAGCGAGGTTGCAATTCTAATCGGTGTCTGTTTTGTCAGCATCTTAGTGTGCGGCAAGCGGCGCGAGCAGGAGGCAGGTACTTCCAGCCGGACGATGATTGGCCGCCGCGCCATGTTCGGTTGGCAGATGCTTGATCCAGCGCGGTGTCTGGTTACCTCGACCTTCGCGTGATCGTCCGATGAACTGAATCGACAAATCTTCTGGTGCCTGAATGTACGACGCAAAGAAGACACCCAGTAAGCCGTGCCTGTCCCAAACGTTTTCCAGGGGAGTGCCATAGTAAGTCATCCCGATGGCATCGTCTTGCACCTCATAGACAACGCGACTGCGAATCGGCAAGTGCTCAGTGCGGTCCTGCGTCAACTCGACCATCTGTTTCGACAGTCGAAGCAATTTCATCGGTGCCTGGCGAGGTTCAAAGACGTGCCACCTATAAGTCCTGGCATCGCCGTTAAAGAAATGTTCGAGATTCAAACCCGAATAATCTGCCACAAATAGATTGCGATCATCAATACGCAGTTGTAACTCCGAGACGCCGTTGTAGCCAGTATTATGGCGAGGTGGATAAGCATCATTATCGACAACCGCTACCCGGATCCAACCGGATTCGATGCGGACAACGTTTGAAGAACCCGACTCTTGAGCCAAGCCTACTCCAACGCTTGTTACCATGACAAGCGACAGTGCGGCAAAACTCAAAAGGACGCAACGATGGATAAGTATGCTTTTCATCATCGGGCGGGAGTCGTTGGTAGGAGGGAGAGGTCGAGCGACACACCTATCTGCATATAGCATTCTGCATATGCGTCTTCGAACTTTCTCGAACGATCGTTCGAGACCAAAACCACAGCCGAACCGTCTCGGTTTGTCAAATAATGCGAAGTCTCGGCTCCACTTGGCTTGCCCCAGTGAATCGCGGATTTCACTTTAGCATTCGACGACCGTAGTACTTAAGCCAAGTCGTGACTTCGACGACCTGCTTGACCACCAGCAGATCGCGCCGCACGCCGTCTTCAGAGATCGTCCCATTCACGACGAAACCATTAAGGACGGAGTCCAAACTCGTTAGAAAGAACCTGAGCTCTTTTCTAGTAGCTCCAATCCAACCTGCTTTCCGTGCGCCATTTAGAAATCGGAGGCCATGCTGATACAATGGTTGTACGTAATTGGCCTCCATTGTCCGGTAGGCCGACCCGTCATCAAGTGCCAGTCTAATCCAGAGTCTCCGAGCGACCGGGGATGAAAAATTTTGAGTAATCAATATTTCAACGAAGCGATCGTAGATCTTAAAAAATTGAGATTGGTTCGTAATGCTCTTCGTCTCAAGTTGTAAGACAAATGCTACCAACTAGGACTCTTTGGCGAAGGCATTGTCGAGGCAGGCTTCTAACAACTCTTGCTTCGATCCAGCATGATACATAACTGTTGAAATCGTACATTTCGCTTCTGCAGCAATGGCACGAATGGAAACTTGCGCAAAGCCTTGATTGGCGAATATCTGCTTTGCGATCGCAATTATTCTATCCCGTCCCGTGGTTAAAACCCGCGTGGCTCGCTTCTGTGAACTTGTCATGGATTGTCTTGTTTCCAAAATACAATGTATGCCTTGACTTACTGCAAATCTGATCAATCAGGATTTGTCTCGGCTGGCTTGTAAGATACCCGATTATACATCAACACGCTCATCGATTGAAAACGCCATCGGTCGAAGCCAGCCCCTGGCCCTCATTGTTGACACGATAGTCTTCGGCGGACAGGCAGTAAAGCGTTGGCGGGCTAGGCGGTCGGTTGCATGGCATTTGAGGCGGGTTGGTTCCTGTGATATGCTAGGTTTGATAGTGGTCGCAGCAGTGCGACTTCTCTGGCCCCCCAATACTCGCGCATCTCTGGCGACATCCATCAACTCAGAAATCTAAATTGACAGTGTTACAGGAAAGGGCTGATACGATGTTTTGTTCGTCTCGACGTGAGTTCGTTGCCGCGTCAATTATGACTGTAGGTGGGGTATGTTTGCCAAAACGAGACCTCTTGCAAGCAGAGGAACCTCGGCAAGGAAAACTACCGGTAACAGCCCTGATTACGGCCTACTACAACGTCAGTCACGCGGACGTCATTGTGTCGAAGATTCTAGAAGGATATCAGCGTAATGGAGAAGCTCCCGGTCCCGGCATGCAACTCGTGTCGATGTATGTTGATCAGCCTCAACATATTCACGACATCAGTCGAGCGATGGCGGAAAAGCACGGAGTCCGCATCTGTCAGTCGGTCGATGAAGCAATCACGCTGGGCACACACAAGGTACAAGTCGCTGGAGTGCTGAGCATTGGTGAGCATGGAGACTACCCGCGAGAGAAGGTCACGCGGCAGAAAATGTATCCACGGAAACGTTTCTTTGACGAAACGATGGCCACCTTTCGACGTTGTGGACAGACTGTTCCCTATTTCAACGACAAACATCTTTCCTATCGCTGGGAGGATGCCAAGGAAATTGTGCAGACCGCTCGCCACATGCAGGTTCCTTTGCTGGCAGGTTCATCGTTGCCGTTGACGTGGCGGTTTCCAGATCTCGAATTGCCCCAGGGCTGCGAAATCGAGTCCGCACTGACGATCGGTTATGGACCGCTGGAAGATTATGGATTCCACGCGTTGGAAGCCCATCAGTGCATGATCGAAAGGCGACGCGGCGGAGAAGCAGGGGTGCGCAGCTTGCGAGTAGCCGTCAAGGATCAGATTCGTCAGGCGGAACGCGAAGGCCAATGGTCTTCCGAGCTCTTTGCCGCCGCGCGGCGAACCATGCCGGGAACTCCCGAGGACTCTGTCCATTGGGATCCGCTAAGGGCGGAATACGACGATGACCTAAATCAGCCAGCAGCTTATCTAATGGGTCACGAGGATGGCCTAAAATCGGCCGTGATCATGACAACGGGATGGTCGGGTGGCTTCGCATTTGCCTGCAGATTGAAGGGAGAGGACAAGCCCCGGGCTTGCTGGTTCAAGCTCCAGGATTGGGGACCGTTCGGACATTTCTCCTATCAGTTGGAGGCGTTTGAATCAACGATGCGCTTGGGCAAGGCCGTGCAACCGATTGAACGAACGTTACTAACAACTGGAGTTCTCGACCGGTGCATGCACGGCCTCGCATCTGGTGGTGGCCGTGTGCAGACTCCGGAACTAGCGCTTCGCTATGCTGGCGCGAAATTCCCGTTTGCCAATCACCCCGATTCGAAGCTGATCCTGCCTCACACTTGAGCTGCTTCGGCTAGAGCCGGCTCTGAAAGGAAATACAATCAAATGGTTCCGCAGCGCAAGCAACGAACATGACCGTCGAAATGGGCCGTGTAGAGGTCGACTTGATTGGGATGCAAATCACAATCAAAGATGTGCTCGGGAGTGGCGGCCAAGTGCACGGTGTCGATGTTTCCTCCCTCCCAGAAACCGATCTCCTTCTCGATGACTCCTATCATTGTGCCGCTGGGGTGATAGACCGCTCGCCACATCGTGGCATCAATCTCCTTTTGATTGCACTCCTGCTTCGGCAACTTCTCGCCGCTGGCCCAATCGAAAGACATCGCCACCGCGCGTCGATTCCCCGCCGGCGCATTGCTGCATTTATGTAAGCCCGTGACGGTTAGTCGTTTCTTGTCAGGACTAAAGGTCATGTTCACGATGCCACCGAACGGTGCTCTATCGCCGACGTGGCTGGCAATCTCACGAGCATCGAACTCTCGCACTTTCGTTCCGCCCTCAGCCGACCATTGAATCACCAGCCCCATGATGTCACCACTGACCAAATCGCAAGAGCCGGGGACAAATTGAACGCAATAGGGAAGATATGGATGCCCCTGCATTTCATGAATCAGCTTGCCATCGGCTGTCGACCAGATCTTAACCAACATGTCGTTGCCGCAGGTAGCAATTCTGTGGCCATCGTGGCTGACCGCCAGTCCTCGCAGCCAACCTTGGTGCGTTTGGATGGTTCGCTGAGGTTTCGGCGACTGGGCAGTGATATCCCAAGCAATCATTCGGCCGTCATACGCGCCGGAGTAAAGTGTGCTTCCGTCGGGCGAGAATCCAAGCATCCGAACCCAGTTCTCATGACCGACAAGTGGAGTTTTGTTGCCTGTCGCAATCTCCCAGCGTTGAATGGTATAGTCAATCGCCCCTGCCACAACATACTTGCCTGTTGGGTCAACGCGACAACACAACAGCTTGGCGTCGTGCGCCCAGTCGGAAATCTGTTTGGCAGCTTTGGGATCAAATTTGCCAGGAGCGGTTGGTGGCGAAGGCGTCGTATCGTTCATGCTAGTAACTCTTCGATTGGACCATAGGCAGGATCGGCGATCGGGAATTTTCGGCCTCCGATTTCGAACTCTCCGGACGAGTCGATACCCACGGCTTGCAAATAGGTATGAAACAGGTGCCGGTGATCGACCTTGCGATCCGTGACCTCGATCCCTTTGGCGTCCGTCTTGCCAATTACAGCGCCGTGTTGAATACCACAGCCTGCCATGGCGATTGACCAAGCGTTGGGATAATGATCGCGGCCATATCCTGCGTTGATCTTGGGTGTTCGGCCAAACTCGGTCATGACAATCACCAATGTTCGTTCCAACAAGCCGCGCTGATGCAGATCATCAACGAAGTGTGCGAATGGGCGATCAAAGTCGGCCACGTAATGGTAATGAAACTCGAAATTGTTGTGATGAAAGTCCCAGCCGTCGTGTGAGATTTCAACAAAGGGAACTTCTTGTTCTACCAAGCGACGCGCGAGCAGCAACTGCTTGCCGAACTCCGATGCCCCGTAGGCTTCCTGAATAGCCTTTGACTCATGGGCGATATCAAACAGTTCGCGTTTTTCCATCAATCGCAACGCTTGCTCAAAACACTGTAGGTAGGCGTCGATTTCCGTGGATTGGACTTTGGCGCGGTAGCGGTTGTTGACAAATCGCCGCCAATCGTGTCGACGATTGTCAGCCGTTACGGTCATGCCATCGGGCAATTGGGTATTGACGATACCTCCTTTCTCAGCTCCGACTGAAACACTTGCGTACCGAGGTCCGAGATAGGCTGCGTTATTGGTTCGCCCTCCAGAACCGCCGACCATCGTCCGGATGTGACCGGGCAGTGGAAAATCGTCTCGCTCAAGATTTTTAGCGACGACGGCGCCTAACTCGGGATATTCGGTGGCCGATCGCGTGGTTCGTCCACTGCGGACGATGTTGTTCGCCAAACCATGATCGTCCAGGTCAGTACTGATGCTCCGAATCAAAGCCATATGGTGCATTTGCTTGGCAGTGTAGGGGAGCAGTTCCGATATACGGATGCCGGGAACGGTTGTAGGAATCGATTTGAAGGGTCCACCTGTCTCCAGATCGGACTTTGGATCCCACGACTCGAATTGACTAAGTCCGCCGTTTAGATAAATCACGACGACCGATTTGTTCTTCTGAGCGATCTCGGTCGCTCCCAATGGATGCGAAAAAAGGCTCGTTCCTGCCACCGCGCCCAGTCCGGTAAGGAACTCGCCCATAAACTGCCGACGACCGATGCCGTGATCGAGCGTTCCACAAGGTTTGTATTGTTCAAGCGTCATAGGTAGTTCACTATCACATAAAAAAGCGGAACTCGGACGAAGCCAGGAGTCCCCAAACCAATTCTCGAATTGTGGTTTCGCGATCGGAGGAGTTTTGATGGAGTATCTGCGCGACCATTTTGATTTCCTCGTCATCCGGTTGTCGACCGAGAATGGACCACGTCATCTCTCCGGTCAGCTTCTTCGGATCGTCGATCGCCGCAAGTCGAGAAAACAGCGCAGCATCGTTCGACTTGAGCCATGATTGATAGGTCGGATCGTTTTGAATCAACAACGCTTGGTCAACTGTAGCGAAGAAGGCGTCTTGTGGATTGCCAGCGGGCGCCGAAAATCGCTCGACCATCAAGTCCTCCACGGTGTCCCACATTTTTACTGCGATTGCCGCGCCAACAAAAGCGTCGCGTTTGGCGGCGTTTTCAAGTTCTGCCGAATTCTGCGCATTTTGAGTTGCCCAGTCCGCCAAGGCTTTGCTTCGAACGGATTTGTCCATCTCCAGAGCTGTAAACGTTGCACCTGTCATCTGCTCCGGCGATAGATTACGAACGGTGCGCATGGCGAACAATCGTTGCCATGACTGAAGCAGTTCGCGTTGCTGAAGCTCGAATTCGTTTTGCGATTCGGTTAGAAAACTTGAGTTGTTCGACTGTCGGGCTTGCTCGCGTTGGGAACGCAATTCTAACCAGGACCGCAAGCTGGCGATTCTTGACAGTTGCTGCTCACAATCGGTTTGTTGATCGATGGCGGCCTGTATTTGGCGGCGGATTCGACGCTGAATGCCGCGAGCCTCAATCACGAACTCTCCCAAGGCTAACTTACGATTAGCCAATGAGAGAAGGCGTCCACGTTGATCGTCAACACGGCGCGTCATATCCTGCACATCTTCCTGCAATTGTTCCAGGCTTTGTTGGAGTGGTGCCTTCGCATCGTTGGCGGACTGCAGTCGCTTGTTGAGCAATTCACGCGAAGCCACCAGTTCTGCATCGTCAGGTGTGACATTCAGCACCTTGTCTGCCTCACCGAGCGCCGTTTGCAAGGAGGCTAGTACTTCCTCATGCTCCTTTTGTTTAGCCGTCGTTTCGTTCTGTTTGGCAACCGCAGCAGTCTTTTGTTCGGTGTACTGTTGAAGTAGTTTCCTTTCGCTGTCGATTTTCGTTTGTAGTTGATCGACGTTGGCCTGTGACGCTTGAAGTTGACGGTTGGCTTGCTCCGATTCAGCTTTCAATTGCGTCATCTGAGGCTGGAGTGCGTCGAGCTTGCCTTGATTACTACTCGCCAGCGAGTCGAGCGCTTCCATACCGCCAGCGGGGCCTTGCCAACTCTCCAAATCCGGAGGTAAGGCAGAACGTTGATAAGCGTTCGAACGAACGATTTGGCGAAGGAATTCGCGCAAGTCGAAACGACTGGCTACCAAGCCATCCGCTAAGACTCGCAGCAGTGCAGCAGAGGTGGGTGGATTATCGATATGGTGCATATCCACGGGATGAACGACACCTTTTCCTAGCAGGTTCGCCCAAAGGCGATTGGCCAAATTGCGGTTGAAGGCTTCATTTTCTGGATGCGTCGCCAGAACTGCCATTTGTTGTCGCCGACTAAAACGTGGCACTGCCCGTCTATCTTTCTCCGGCGCGACCACATAGGCTTCGCTTGTATCAACAAAATCTGGCTCGGCATCCATCGCCATCGCGCCTGGCAGAACGGGTTGAGCGCGAGTCTTTCCGTCTTGCGGTTTGAATACGCTACTAAATTCTAGATTTCCCTCGGCCTTCTCGCCCAGGAACGGCAACTTGTTCCGTTTTTCATCCTCGAACAGATAGGTTCGATTTACGAAGGAGAGTATTCCGAAGTACTCCGACTGTTCGTAATCGGCGACCAAGGGATGGTCGTGACATTGAGCGCACTGAATGTCACGGCCAAAGAAGATACGACCGATATC
>VGZN01000034.1 GCA_016872635.1 Planctomycetota bacterium
CCGCTTCATCCTTCGCCACCGATCAACAGCCCCAGGAAACAAATCACTAAGCACACTTAACGTGTCAGGTCCTGTGATACGGATCGCTCCGCGAATCGCCCCAACCGACCCCGTCGCGATCGCAGCAATCGTCGAATCCGTTTCTATCCGCATCTCCTCGTCGTCCGATCTGTCTTTGCTTTCTTCGCTTTACTTCGCTCGCAGCGATGCAACCAATCCCATCGTGGGTCAACTGGCTTCGATGTCGATCCGCTTAAGCTCCTCAATCCAAACCCGAATATCGTGATCGTACTCGCTCGCTAGATCGCTTAACACCAATTGGCGATGGAACGACGCAGCACCTTCATGCAGCAACTCCGCCGCCTCGGCGCTCGGAAATCGTCTCGAAGGATCGGGTGAAATCAAGCCTCGACAGAAACTCATTAGCAAATCATTGCAAGAAACTTCCGGCGGCAAAATCTCATGCAATCGCTGCGGCAACGATCGCTTCTGCTCAAGCAATTCTCGATAAGAATCGGTCTCGACGAAACAAGGACGACCCGACAACAATTCCACCAATACGTAACCCAACGATGCCAAATCGCTCCGGGGCGAAACAGGGGCATTTTCTAGTACCTCCGGTGCCGCATAAGCTGGAGTCACCGTAAAGATCGGAGGTTGCTGCCCCATTTGAAACGCCGAACCGATATCGATCAGTTTCGCATACCCAGTTCGCTTGATCATGATATTCGAGGGCTTGATATCGCCGTGAACGATATTCTCTCGGTGCAAGGCCGCCAACGCCACCAAACAATCTCGCACAATCGCCACGGCCACACCGGCTTTGAACCTCGCATGTACCGGTCCCGCGGTAATTACGACATTGTTGATGTAATCCCAACGCCGTTGCGTCAAGTTGCTCCGCAGCATCACTAAACGCTCTAAACGCAGTAACTCTCGCAAATCATAACCATCGATCCACTCCATGATCATGATCCGGACTCGATTCCGATCGATGAAATCATGAACATTGAGCACTCCATCGTGCTGAATCCTCGCCACCTGCGAAGCCACCAAACCAATTCGCAACATCGCTTCGTCGTACGCTGCCTGAGTCCCAAAACGCTCGGGCGAAAAGACCTTCATCGCGACCGGTAAAGCAAACCCGTCCGAACCCAATCGTGTGGAAAAGAAGACGACTCCTTGCCCTCCACTTCCTAAAACTTTCTCAAGTCGGTGGTAGGTCATCCATTGCAAGCGTCGATCTTCGAGCAAGAATTGGTACCGCGACATCAACTCCGGATTGCAAGTTGACGCGGATTCCCCTCCAATCGTGCGTGTTCGAAAGTCGCCTGCGAATGTCGTCGAATGCATAAATACCGTCCGGGTGTGTGCAAAAGGAGCCAAAGTTATCGTGACGGATAGTCTTGCTTTTCACAAGCCTACGGAAAAATTTACCGGGTGGCGGTCCCTTGTTCTCGTCGCTTTAGTCCTAGTTGCCATCGTACCATCACAGGTCCTGGTCTCTCATGGCCAGTCATCAGCAGCTAGCCAGTCTTCCACGGCGCCCCCCCCGCGCACAACGTACGGCATGCCACTTCTTTCCGATGCCCCCGACACAGCGTTTGTCGAAACACTAATCCGCCAAGGCCTAGCGAAAGTCGCAACTGCGACCTGCAACCATCGCCTCTCGATCCTCTCCAACGAACCGCAAACCAAAAACTCGGACGCATTTACCCAATGGACAATGCTTGCAATGCACGCCGATATCGCTGCTGAACTGGAAGATATCGACTGGAACGCGTACGAGCCCAAACTTCTTACTGCCATCGAATTGCTCGACGCTCGCGTTCAATCTGTCCTCGGAACTCCCCGTGAACCATGGGTTCTCTGGAAAAAAGAATGGTGCCGACGCTACCTGCAACAACGTGCACTGGCAGCCTTCCTCGCCGTCCCAGGTCGCGAATCCATCCGCGATTGGATCTTGACCTCGATTCGACAAACACTCGATGCCACCGAAAGCTTGGAACGGGTCTCGCAAAAGCTACAGCCGACCAAAGGGCCTGCAAAGGGATCGTCACCGAACATCACAGCATCGCAGATCCTCGATCTCCGCGGCGATCTGGAACTCCTCAAAGCCGATTTACTCTATCAAAGGTCGCAGTGCTACCCACCCAAGAGCGACGATCGACTCGCCGCTGCCGCGGAAATGCTTTCCTCAATCGATCGAGCTCTTCAGCGGATCTCAGGCACATGGAGCCACCTTCCCCTTCTGCGAATCGCGCGAGCGACTGCGCAGTTGCAGATGGGCCAACCCGCTGAAGCTCAAAAGTACCTTCAATCGTTATGGTCGGAATTGGAGCGGGATGATTCGCCCGATCCAGAGTCGCCGCAATGGAAGCAGGGGATCGCTAGTCTCGCAGCGCGCGCCGCTCGCGAATCGTCGCAATGGGAGCTCGCCCAGGACTGGATCGTCCAAGGAGGCGGATGGTTCGCCTCGCCAGAAATGGCCCTCGAACACTTCGCGCTCACCGTTGCCAAAAACGAACCCTCGAACGCCGCCGCCGCTCTCGACATTAAACGCGATATCGCACAAAGGTTTGGTCCCTATTGGGAACAACGGGCCGATGCCATCTTGGTGGCAAGCCCAAATCATATCTCGGACAACAACACACCCAATACCACGCCCCCCAACCATCCAAGCAACAGTACCACGATGGCCTCGCTGGAAATTTTTCGCATCCAAGTTCGCCAATTGCTAGCCGCCAAGAAATGGCGGGAAGCGATCGAGAAACTCCAACAAGCAGAATTAGCGGCCTCGCAGAAGTCGCTCGATGCCGAAGCGTTCGCATTCGCCTCTCAGATCGCAGCTACCTTCGCGGCAAACGGGGAAACCAGCCAAGCGGCCGATGAGTTCTATCGGGCTGCTGTCAGCTATCCCGATGCTTCCAAAGCCCCTGCAACCGCCCTCATGTCCGCTTGGCTGATCCGCAATCCCCCACAAAAATCAACCGACGGCAACAGCGAAGATCTCGATGCTGCCGCCTTGCAACGAGCAACCTACCGCGAGCGATTGATCGACACAGCCCGGCGTTGGCCTACCTCGGAACCAGCCTTACAAGCTTCCGATTGGCTCGAGCGAGAATTGCTAAACGGTGATGACTGGAACCATCTCCTAGATTTCTGGACCGATCACGTAAAAACTTCAATAAACTTTGAAAAACAGTCTCCGGAACAAATCGCGCACACCATCCACCGCTTGCTCTTCGCTTCCACCCTTCTGCACGATGATTGGCTGGAACCTCCTTCCAAGGATCGAGATCAAAGCGAACAGCACTTCACGCGATTCACTCAAGCAATTGTCCAACAAGCTCCAGCGTTTGACCGCTCCTCGATTACGTCCTGGCTAGATGCGCTTGCACCTACCCCCGTTTGGCAATCCCCATCAAATGGCTCTGCAATTTCCACGCAACTCCCAACCTGGATTGCTCGTTCGTTACCTCACACTTCACCGTCCAGTTTACCTCTACCCGAAAAGGATCCTCTCGGCCGTGTGAGCTCCCTCTGGTATGCCTGCGAATCTAATTCACAAACACTTCTCATCGCACCTGAATCGACACGCCTTACGATTGCCAAGGAACTCGGGAACCACCTTGAACAACTCACGGAGGAACTTGCTCGGGAACCACAATACCCCTTTGGACGACAAACGCGAGCAAGGATCGACCGATCGATCGCTTTCTATGACGCACTAGCCCAGAGCCATGTTGCCAATGATGCTTCAGGAATACGGACCCTCGAGAGCAAACGCGACGAGAATAAAAAATCGCTCTGGTGGATCTATCATTCCGCTCGCACCATGCAATCGTTCGCTGAGCATCGGCAAAATGCAATTGGACTGTACCGTCAAATGGCAAGCGGCGTCCCCGCAGGAAGCCAGCCATGGATTGAAGCTCGAGCAAGAACCGTACAGACTCTTCGAGCGATCGGCAAAGATACCGAAGCAGATCAATTGCGGGATCTTGTCCTAGCGACGTATCCCGCCGCGGGAACGCCATGGAGGGACCGATTCAATACAAAATAGATTGACTCTTCATTCGTCTTAATGGGTCCGACCAGAACGAGAATAAAAACACAGAGGCACAGAGGACACGGAGAATGAACCCATGCCGCATTCCTCCGTGGGCTCCGTGACTCCGTGGTTCATTTCTTCTTGCGTTATTTATCGAAAGATGCCTAGTACAGGTCGATGGTCGGATGCGATCGGCTCATCGATTACGCGGATCTCGACGAGCGAAACCGGGGCCTTCCTCTTGGTGAGGATGTAGTCGATCTGAGAAGACGGGGTTTCGGCGGGATAAGTCGCTCCGGTACTCCCCGACGCTTCCAAATTCCAAACCTGTCCTATCCTCTTCATCGTTTTGCTTTCAGGCGTTGCGTTCAGATCCCCTGCGAGGATGACCAAGCCATCCACATTTTCAAATAACGCAACCAGGCGGTCCGCTTGTCGCTGGCGGAGCTCTTCACTCGAGTGATCCAGGTGGGTCGACACAATACGAATCGTTTTCCCCTGAAAGTTCACCGTTGCATCTACGGCAATACGCTGCTCGCGACCTGACTCATTGGGGAGTTGGTGGATTGTAAATTCAGCGATGGGCTCTCGCGACAAGATCGCTTGGCCATACTCTCCCCCTTGAAAATCGATCGCTTTCGCGAACCGTCCATAGAGTCCAGTGTACCTCGCAAGCATCTCCAGTTGCTTTTGCTCAAAGGTGCGTTTGGTCCCTTGGTCCACCTCTTGGAGTGCCACCACATCAGCATCCGCCGAGCGGATCACTTCACCGATTCTAGGAATATCAAGTGCCCCATCGACGCCAATGGCATGATGGATGTTGTAGGTCAGCACTCGCAAGGCTCCTTGGACCGATGGGACTCGAGGTCGCAATACAGCCGTCACAGGAAAATGATCGGATGGCGTCCTCCCCTCTAAGCTCGTGCGGTCGATCCCCGCCAATCGAACTTCGAACTCGCGAGAACACGCAATCCAATCGATTCGAGATCCACCGGTTTTCGTGGCATCAAACCCAGAGAACGTCCCTTCCTCCAATTGCTTTGTAGGGGTGTACACGCGCAGTGTATCCACGAGCAATGAGCTTTGGCCTCCGGTCCCGTTGGTATCCAACTCAAAAAGCTCTCGGTAGGGTGGTTGGGCAGGATCCGCATTGAAGTCTCCCGTGACGATGCAGCGGTACCCTTCCCCCATTTGCACTAGTTTCCTACGAATCAATTGCGCACTCTCTGCTCGCGCTCGTTCCCCTTGGTGATCAAAGTGCGTATTGAGGAATAAAATGGGCTCTGACTCGGGCATCCTTAGATCCTTGAGTTTAACCCACGTGGCAATGCGAGGAAGAGCCGCATCCCAACCTTTGCTCCCGACCTTCTCTGGAGTCTCACTCAACCAAAAGTGCCCAGAATTGAGCTTCTCGAATCGTTCCTTGCGAAAGTATAGCGCCGCCATTTCTCCCTTTTCATTGCCGTCGTCTCGTCCCGCAGCAACGAAATCGAAATCGGGCATCCTTTCGGCTAGATAATCGCGCTGCGATGCAAGAGTTTCCTGAGTTCCCAACAGATCGGGATCGAAATCCTCGATTGTCTCTACCAAAAAATCCTTCCGCGCATCCCACCGATTGACTCCATCGTTGGCTGTGCCATACCGGATATTGAAACTCATGACGCGAATCAGTGGGACCGACTCAGCCCCTCGCGCAGCGCCTCCAACGATCGCAATCGTTGCTACCAGGAACAGATTCAGCAACGGCGTTTTTAGCATGACGTTGTATTTTCGATAGTTCATAGTATTGATACAGCTCGGGTCGTAGGGTTCGATCAACTTATTGATGGGATATATCCAAAAAGAAAGGCGTTGAGAGATTGGGGCGTACCGTTCGCGACGATGCTCCGTTCTCCCAACGCCTCTACTGTAATCAAAAATTCATCGATCCGTCGAAGGATCTCGAAGCGGCGAGATCACCTACTTTTTGAAATCGCCAGCACGGATGATGACCAACTTCTTCGGATCGATGTGCTTGCGAAATGCTGCTTGCACATCTTTGGTGGTCAAGGCTTCGATTTGCTTTTCTTCTTGTGCCACATAAGCCATCGAGCGCCCCAGATCCAAGTTCGAACTCAATTGACCTGCGATGGCTCCGTCAGATGCTCGCCCGATCTTGCGTGCTTCCAAATAAGCCTTCTTCGCATCGACCAGTTCCGCTTCGGTAGGCCCAGATTCAATGAAGCGATTCAACTCTTCCATCGCAGCGGTCTCGACGGCATTGATGTTTTCAGGATTGGTAATCGCGTTGATGGTGAATCGAGCATCATTCCCGCGGGATGGGATCGAGACTGAAGAGGTCACCCCGTAGGAGAGTCCTTCTTTCTGGCGTATTCGGTCACCTAAACGGGACGATAGCGTGCCACCACCGAGGATGAAGTTACCGATTTCGAGCGCCATATCCTCATCGGCATCTTCATTGAGCGGGAACGATAGTCCGGCCAGAAAAACGGCGTTGGCTTTGTCTGGGGTAACAATATTTTCTTTTGCCCCGGACTGTCCTTTTTTCACCGCGCGATCGATCCGTTCGTAACGGGTCGATGACTTCCAATCCTTGAGGGCTTCTCCCACCTCCTTGAGTGCCTCTTCCGGATCAAAATCGCCGACGATAGCAACTTCACCCACCGCCGAGGAAACTTGGTCCTTGTAGACAGAAACGATTCGGTCGAGAGTCAATCCCTTAAGTTCATCGATGTTCTCGTCGACCGTCTTCGCGTACCGAACATCACCCTTTTCATAATCCGAGAGAGCACGCGACAACTGATTGCCCGCTAGCATCGCGGGATCGGTTTGCATCTGCGACATCATCGCGATCGATTGAGCTCGCATTTGCTCAAATTCTTCCTCGGAGAACGCAGGATCCCGCAGGACTTCTGCAAGCATCTTGATCCCATCGCCAAGCGATTCTTTCTTTGCCTCTAAACTGAACGACAGTTGTCCAGCGGCACCTCCGCCACCTCCGCGACCACCACGGCCACCTCCGCGTCGACCGCCACCACCGCCTCCACCTGCACTCAATCGAACACCGAGTTCATCGAGTTTTTGACGCAGTGCTTGGCGATCATACTTTTTGGTTCCCGACATCAGCATGGATGGCAACATCCCCGCCGCAGTCGATAGATTCATCAGAGAATCCTCGTTGCCGTACCGCAAGGTGAGTGTCATGTTGACGGTATCCCCACGGTTCTTTTTGGGAAGCAGTGCGACCTTCACACCATTGACTTCAGTAACCGTAGTTCGAGCATCGATATTTTCTGGTGAAGGATCGAACTCTTCACCTGCCGCAATCGCGGTACCACCCTTGTAGTCTTTCACCACATCCGCGATAGACTCGACAGCAGGAACAGACAATCGTTGAGGTTCATCCACAGGCACAAATCTTCCGATCGTGCGGTTGTGGACTTTGAAGTAGGTATTAGCGACTCGGTTCACATCCTCTGGGGTCACCGCAGCGATTCGATCTCGCTGAACGAACCACAGCCTCCAATCCCCCAAGGCGGATGCAGAGCTCAATGCTTGCGACATTGACGCTGCGTTCGAAATGCTATTCTCATATCCTCGCTTCGCACGGATTTTTGCCCGCTCCAATTCCTCGGCAGTGAATGGCGTTTTGCCCATGTTTTCAACAACATCCAGCAAAACTTGCTCGGTCTCTTCCAGTTTCCCTTCCGCCGGCTGGGCTTGGAACATGAACGAACCTGGATCGTGGGCGCTATCGGCAAATCCGCTAGCACTGGTAGCGATCGACGTTTCCACCAAGGCCTTGTCCAATCGTCCGACTTTGTCTTCACTTAAGATGCTCGCCAACATGGTCAGCGGCGCCCAATCGGGATGCGACGCTGATGGCATATGGTACGCAGCCATCACCGCGCCGATCTTGCCGACCCGGCGAAGAATCACCGTGCGTTCGCCATCCTGAGCAGGCTCTTCGGTGTACGTTGCGTAGAGTTTTCGCTTAGGCTTAGGAATAGAACCGAGATACTTGGTCGCCAATTCAAGCGCCTTTGCCTCCTCGAACTTTCCAGTCACGATCAGCACAACATTGTCAGGCTGATAAAACCGTCGATAGAAATCTTGAAGGTTGTCGATGGGAACGCGTTCGATGTCCGATCGGTTTCCGATGGTTGACTTGCCATAGTTATGCCATTCGTACGCGACCGCTTGGACGCGTTGCGATAAAACACGCTGCGGGCTGTTCTCGCCGTTCTCAAATTCGTTGCGTACGACCGTGAACTCGCTCATCAAATCTTCGCGTTTGATGAAACTGTTCACCAATCGATCGGACTCGAGATGGATCGCAAAATCAAGGTTCTCGTCGGTCGCTGGGAGCGTTTCAAAATAATTGGTACGATCGACGTTGGTCGTGCCGTTGAAATTCGCGCCGTGGTCGCGCAATGCCTTAGGAACCTCTGGAAAAGTAGGTGTCCCCTTGAACACCAAATGCTCGAGCAAGTGGGCCATGCCCGCTTCGCCGTACCCTTCGTGCCGCGAACCGACCAGAACCGTCATATTGACACTAATCGTCGGACGCGATGCATCTGGGAAAAGCAACAACCTTGCTCCGTTGTCAAAGCGGTATTCCGTAATCCCTTCGACTGTAGTGACTTTCTCCGGCGCACCCGAAAAGACCAATCCTCCAGAAACAGCGGACCAGAACGAGCAAACCACGAGCGCCGTGGTACGGAATCTTCGACGCATAAAACCAACCCTCTATGTAAGAACCATTGCATTGCAGATCGGAGGCCCGATTATAAAAGAGCGATAACTTCGCCATAGACGGCAAATGCGACAATTCTCGGGAATTACCCCCCCTGAACGCTCAGTGACGCTTTGAGATTCCTCAGGATTCAGGTTGGCTGAACGGCTCATTACGAACACCGTTAGTTTGGACCTTTTTGCCAATCCACGATCCAACTTCAGGATCGAACGTCAGGCGGCACAGCAATCCATGCCTGCAAGGACTGCAACTCGCTAAACCCGTACCCACGGTACAAATGGATCGCGGGAGCATTTCGAGAATCCACCGCCAGCACGACGCGATGCTTATTCTCGGCAACCATCCAACGGCCGATAAAGTCCATAATCTCAGGGCTGTAGCGATGCCCGCGAGCTTCCGGAACCAATCCGAAGTAGGTCAATTCGCATGTCGTCTCCGAAAGAGATGTCAGCAACAAACAACCGACCGGCTTGCCATCGAGCCATGCGCTCCACCATGGACGGTGAAAATCCGAGTGACCGTACCCGTACCCCCCCGTTGCATACCCCTTGAGCGTGTTGGAGATCGAACGAACTCCATTGAGTTCTGGCACATCAAGTGTTTCACTATAGGTTTGCTCCACGAGATCGCACCATTGCGGCCAAGGCATCGCATCGAACGGTTCAAACCGGATCGGAAGTACCTCGGAAGCGGGCGGAAACCCGCGGCACCATAATTGCGCCTCGTCACATTCCATCTGGACCAGGGTTGCTATACGCTTCAAACCACCTAGTTCGTAAGCCATGCTCAGGTCGGTATCCATCCAGCCATCTCGATCGATTGGTAATATCGCTTGGATGAGTTCCAATCCCTTGCCGAACGCTTGTTCGCGCAACTGCGAAACCACTTCGCCCATGGAGTCCCACGCATCTTCTCCCAAGGCCCCTTGCTCGGACCAGGCGATGGCTGGTCCCTTGGGCTGATACCTTACATTGCCTAGCACCCCGATCGCCCCTTCGCAAGCAACCGCGTATCCGACGCATTGCCCCCCGTTGCGGTTGCAGTGAGCGACAAGAACAGGGTCGTGATACGGAGAGAATTTGATCATCCTCCCGATGGTCTCCATGGCCCCTAAAACCGCTTCCCTCGGTTGGCCCTGATGGCACCAAACGAGCCATTGTCGGGTTTCGGGAGAGATAGATTGCATGTGCGAGCTTGAGCGAGGAAGAGTCGACCACCGACGATGAAAGGATCCCCGGTAAATCAGCGCCCCAAATAATACGGCGAACACTTAGGAGTTGTCCTCGAAGACGGACTCGGGCCAAAACGACTCTGGACGATTTCATCTCCTGGGGTAGGCTCTTACGGTGCAGGAAAACCGCCCCAGAGGGCAAGTTTGAGATACCTTATGAACATCGTCAATATCGCTGCCTACCAATTCCACCCTTTGGATCAACTCCAAAGCTACCGTGAGTCGTTTCGGCAACTTTGCCGCCAATTGGAGCTAAAAGGAACGATTCTCCTCAGTCGCGAGGGGATCAACATGTTCATCGCGGGCCCTCGATCGGACGTGGATGCTGTCCTCGGAATGGTCCGTACAATCCCTGGTTTCGAGTCGATTCCGGTCAAAGAGAGCATCACAGACTACCAACCTTTCAATCGAATGTTGGTCAAAATCAAAAAGGACATCATTCCTGTCGGCTGCCCCGAGGTTCCCCCAGAACCAGATGCGTCGCCGAAGATCCCACCTGCGAAGCTCAAGGAATGGCTCGATCAAAAGAGAAATATTGCTCTTCTCGACACTCGAAACGACTACGAAGTCTCCTTGGGGACGTTCCACAACGCGATCGATCTCAAACTGAAGAATTTTCGCGAGTTCCCCGCTGCCGCAGCAGCCTTGCCCGATGAAATCAAAAAACAACCTGTCGTCATGTTCTGCACTGGGGGTATCCGCTGCGAAAAAATAGGTCCCTACATGAAAGGGTTAGGATTCGAGGAGATTTATCAACTCGAAGGTGGAATCCTTAAATACTTCGAGGACTGCCAGCAGGAGCACTACGACGGGGAATGTTTCGTATTCGACCAACGAGTCGCCGTCGATCCGTCTCTCGCTCCTACCGATATCCACGAATGCTTCGCTTGTAAACACGCATTAACCCCTGACGATTGCGCCTCGCCCAAGTATCACGAAGGAATCAGCTGCCCGTATTGCTATCAAGATCCTACAATAGAATCAGAACACCGACGGCAAGAAAGGGAAACTCGTATCCGATCGATCGCTGCCCAACAGCGCGGTTGCGAACCTTACGAAAGCCGTCGATGGATCTCGATCCCAGGCCGATGCGCTGGACTGCCTCTCATTGACGCACTGGAAGCGATCTATCCCGGTTGGAACCGCGAGCGATGGGCACGCGCGATCGAATCGGCAGAAATCACCGCTCCTGCGGCTACCAAGGAAGCGTGGAAAACCACTCCGGTAACCCGCGAACGGATCGTTCGCGAAGGGGAGCGATTCCTGCAAACGATCCCCAATTGCACCGAACCCGCCATCGATCCCAGAATCGAATTGATCCACGAGGATGAAGCGATTGTAGTTATCAATAAAAGTGCGCCTCTACCGCTGCATCCCTCCGGCCGCTACCAAAAAAACACCTTGGAATCGATTTTGCACGAAGCCTACTTTCCGGAAAAACTCCGACCCGCTCATCGTATCGATGCGATGACCACTGGTCTGGTGGTCTTCACCCGCAGGTATGCGTTTGCCTCGAGACTGCAACCTCAATTTGCTGCTAGTACTGTCGACAAGTCCTATCTGGCCTGGGTTGAGGGTACGCCTGCATGGGACGAGTTCGAGTGCGATGCTCCTATTTCTAGCGAGCCACTACCCAACGGCGGTAGGGAAATCGCGTCTTCCCCAAATGCACCTTCCGCCCAAGCCTCGCTGACCCTTTTCCGAGTGGTCCAGCGCCGAGGTAACCGCTCGCAGATCGAAGCGATCCCGCGCACGGGCCGGACGCACCAGATTCGATTGCATTTGGCACACCTAGGCTTTCCGATCGTCGGTGACCCACTTTATCTCGCCGGCGGCCAATCTCGACCTGCAACGGAATTGCGACAATCACTCGACGAAGAATCGAACCTATCCCCGATGCTTTTGCATGCGTGGCGATTGACCTTCGTACACCCACTTACGGGCCGACCAATGGCGCTGGAGGCAAGTCCGTGGGAAGATGCTTCCTAAAGAATCGCGTCATCATCCCGTACAGATGCCGACTCGTATTCTTGCCCTCGTTGATCGAATGGCTACGGTTAGGATACGCCATCATCGAAAACGCTTTGTTCGACTCGACCAGTCGATCCACAAGCTTCTCGAGACCTTGGTAGTGGCAGTTATCATCACCGGTCCCATGCACGATCAATAAATCTCCAACCAATCCATCGACGTGCGAGATCGGAGATCCCTTCTCATAATCCGCTCCGTTCGCATCAGGTAGCCCCATGTAACGCTCCTGATAGATGGTGTCGTAGAGGCGCATATCCGGTACTGGGGCTATGGATATCCCAGCTCGATAAATGTCCGGGGAACGAAACATCAAATTCAACGTCATCGAGCCACCACCGCTCCAACCCCACACCCCAACTCGACCCGGATCTATGTAGGGATTCTCCGCTAGAATCTTTTTCGCCGCCGCAGATTGATCGGCCGATGCCAGCGTTCCAATATTGCGATAAACGCGTTTGCGCCATTCGCGTCCACGCGGAGCCGGAGTGCCTCGGTTATCCACGCTTACGACCACATACCCCAACTGGGTGAGCATAAGGTGCCACAGGTAATTGTTGCCTCCCCAGCGATCAACGACGGTCTGGCCTGCCGGTTCACCATAGACATGAAAGACCAAGGGGTAGCTCTTCGTTGGACTAAAGTCCATAGGCTTCATCATCCAACCATCGAGCACCACATCCTCTCCGATATCGACCCGAAAAAACTCAGCGTTCGGCTGCTTCAACGTTTCCAAAGAAGCTCGAGCCTTGTCGTTGTTGGTAAACACCCGCAACGTCTTATGATCGGGCAACGAGACAAGCTCTACACGTGGTGGGTTCCCAAACGACGAGTACGTGTGAACCGCTATCGAGTAGTCAGGTGATATGTTGTAATCATGCCACCCCGACTGGTCTGCCGGTGTAACCCTTTGAAGGGATCCAGGTTGAGCGACTCCAAAGCGATCCTTCGATGGTTGCTTCCATGGCACGCTGTAAAGATAACGCTGTGTCGGATTATCGGGAGACGCGATGAAGTAAACCATTCCTTTCGAATCATCGATCGAGACGATGCGAGTGACATCAAAATCGCCGACGGTCACGCGCCGTAGATCGATTTCACCCGCAGCCGAACCACCGCTCTTGGAATCGCTCGCTTTGTCCAACAAGTACAGGGACCGCCAACCGTCCCGTTCGCTGATCCAAGGAAATAATCGGCCATGATCGATCCAATCAAAGCGTTCGTCGGGCATATCGACCCAGGCTGCATCGCGTTCTGTAAGCAGCGTCTGCACATTTCCTGTATCTGTATTGGCGATCATGACATCCAAAGCGTTCTGCAATCGATTGATCCGCTGAATGCATAGTTCGTTACCACTCTCCATCCATTCCATCCGCGGGATATAGAAATCGTGGCGCATATCTCCGGGAACATCGATCCACTGCGTCGACGAACCTGGTTTGGCGTTGACCACGCCGATACGGCATGATGCGTTGGGTTCACCTGTTTTTGGATAAACAAATGTCTTGAGGATCGGGTACTTCGAGCTGGTATTGTCCACCATGGTGAACTCGGGAACGCCATGCGTGTCGACCTGCCAATACGCGATTCGTGTTCCGTCGGGACTCCAACGCCAACCATCCCTGCAATCGAACTCTTCCTCATAAACCCAATCGAAGGTTCCGTTGATGATCTCGCTGGTCCCATCGATCGTCAGCGCCTCAGGTGTTCCACTTCCGATGGTTTCGATATAGATATTGTTTGCCATCACGTACCCAGCACGAGTCCCATCCGAAGATAATTTCGCAAACATCAAGCTCGATTCAGCGGCCTCGCCACCGAGCTTGCTGAGTTTCTGCGACGCTAGCTCGTAGACCCAGTAATCGCCTCGCGTGTTTTGCCGCCACACCTTGACCGAGTTCGTATACAGCAGAATGACCTTCTGATCCGCCGAAAATGCATAGCCCTGAATCGGAAGTGGCTCTGTCCGATCGGGGGGGATGATCGATGTCGCCGCTAGAATGATCGTGCGAGCTCCGGTTCGGTCGTACCTTGCGATATCACTAGCACCTCGGTGGACCTCCGACGGTACCAGGGCGCTATACCCTCCATCGGCTAGCCATTGGATCGAAGGTGTCGTGTCCAAGCGAAACTCGTCGGAAAAGATCCTATCCACGCTGAGGATTTCAGGGTGCTCCGCAAAAAGTCCTACGGAATGGGAAACCAAACAGAACAGCAGACAACAAAGTGTTCGCATGGAAATCGCTTTTCGTGTGTTCATTACTGGATCAATTGCCCCTTATCGAGCTTGGTTGCATGACCCCGGTTCACAGATGGTGAACACCGAGCAATCATCCAACGCTACATTTTTTAGTTTGCCGTCCTACATCAGTACAACAACATCTGGCTTTTAAAAAACCAGAAGATCGCTTTTGCGACCCTCTGGAATCTAACCATCTTGTATGCGGCGTAGGAACCGCTGACATCACTCGCGGCCTGCGGTCACTCCAGGCCAATCGTCGGTGCGGAATGGGGTCAAAGGCAACCCAGACGCAGCGCCGTACATGTTGCAAACAGGGTTGTTAGCCCAGGCGTAGCGGACCGCAACAGGCTTTGCCACGTTGGGACTCGATACTCGAACCTTGCCCCCATCGGTAATCTTTGCTTGCGCGTTGTAAAACTTCTTGTCATCCCCAGCGATCGCGAAACCGACCGGTTCATTAACATCGAACGGTCGCCATCCACCTGCCAAGTGCTTGAACGACAATACAATACCGTCTCCATCCACTTCCATCGTGCTGTAACGAGGGCTTTGATATTCGATCGGGATGTTGTATTGCTTAGCCAACGCCCAGCGAGCCAATCGCCTCCCTACATCGACCTTGTTCTTGGGATGGATATCTTTCCCTTCGCCGATATCGATGATGACCGCTTGGCCGCTGTTGGGCAATTTATCCATCGCCATGGTTTGAGCTTCTCGCAATTCTGCCCAATCGCTTTCTGCGGGCTCTTTAACTTCACCCATAAAGTCTGCCAGCTGCACCCAGTAAAACGGGAAGTCGCCTTGCCCCCACTCGTTGCGCCAATTTTGGATCATGAGTGGAAACAGTTCGCGATACTGATAAGCTCGACCTGCATTGGATTCCCCTTGATACCAGATCGCTCCACGAATCCCGTAACCGAGGTGGGACTTTAGCACTCCATTGTAGATATTGGCAGGACGTGAGTTACCTCGCATGCCTCCGGTCATGTCCTTCAGGGTCTTCTCCTCTGCCTCTGTCCGACCTTGCTTCTTGGTCAATTCCTCAAACTGCGTCTCGCGACCAGCCCAACCTTCGAGAAGCTTGTTGAACTTGCCATCGCTCTTAAGCACATCGCGGTTGATCCACGCTTCACAAGCCGAACCACCCCACGCGTTGTTGATCATGCCGATAGGGACGCCAGTGGTCTCATGGATTTGCCGCGCAAAGAAGTAACCAACCGCCGAGAAACCACCAACGGTCTCCGGCGAACAGATTTGCCATTTGCGATCATCGTGCGACCAAATGGAGTCCTGCGTTCCGACCTGGGGAAAGTTGATCATCCGGATCTTGGGGAACCGCGCGGCTAGCTTCTCCAGATCAGGGTCGTTCGACTGATTGACGGACCATTGCATGTTCGATTGGCCCGAACAAATCCAAACCTCACCGACGAGAATATCGTTGATCGTTTTGGAGGAACTGCCCGCGACCGTCAGCGTGTATGGACCACCCACTTCCATCGCTGGCAGCTTCGCTTGCCAATTGCCTGCCGCATCCGCGGTCGCTGTGATCTTTTGATCACCAATGGTCAATGTGATGGATTGGCCTGGGTTATCCTTGCCCCAAACCTTGTTCTCCTGACCTTGTTGCAACACCATGCTGTCGCTGAAGATGTTGGGGAGTTTAACATCAGCCCACGCATCGGTTGCCACCAAGGCGGCGGCTCCTAAAACGGCGGATCCGATCCAACGAGACAGCTGAAACTTCGTCATAAGATGACCTTTCTATAAACCAGGTCTAGAGGGAGGGAGTGGAGAGGAATCGCTTGGTGCAAGCCATCAACCGATACGCAGCCAATGCGCTACCTGTCGCCACAGACAATGATGCAAAAATAGGGTACTAGTCCAAATCGCCAGTGCAAGAACCTGCGGACTTAAAAACAGGTCACGATGGCCCGATTCTGACTGCCAGTTTCGACGTCCGAGCAACCATCCAATGGTCACGATCATCGACACGCATCCCACCGTGAAACATGCTTGCCAACCAAGCAGTGTTCCGCTCAAAACACCAAGCATGACGTAGTGGATCCACCACGCTCGCTGCGATTTATCCATCAAATCCGCTTGCAATGAGGCTGACGCTTCGACGGCAACCGCAGGAGCAGAATCTCCGTCGCCTACGGTTTGCAATCTCCATGGATCTTCAGACCGAGCGTCACTTCCGAGTCCCTCGACGGTTGTTGCAACGTTCTGAATTGGGCGCGTCTGCGATAAAAAGCTTTTGGAAAAAAACCGTGAAAGAAGACTCGCTCCCACCATTCCAACCCCAAACCCCACTGCGGCTCCTACCAAACTCGTAATCCACTGCTGCAAGGTGTCTTGGCGGAACCGGAGGATGGGAACGTAAAACGGTTCGGTCCATCGGACCGGGCACAAGACAATATTGAAAGTAACCGATGCCATGTAGATCGCACCGATGGCCAAAAGAGGTAGCACAGGAAACCGTAGTCGATCCATTTGGGAACCGATCAACATTACCGCCACTGCAAAGAGGCTACAGTGCGCGACCACCGCACCGATCAAATCCCATTGGGGATAAAACACAGTAAAAACGATTCCAGCTCTAAGGCTCCAGTCGCGGAACGGGATATTCACTCCATTTCCGATCAATTCAATCCCACCGATCACCATAAAGATCAACCCGACGATGATCTCCATAATCAAGTACCGGGGCGAGATCGGCAAATGACAGGTTCTGCAGCGACCACGTAGAAAGACCCAACCGAATACTGGAGAATTGTCGATCATATTCAGCGGCGTATCGCAGAATGGACAATGCGAACCTCGAGTGACGATGGTCTTCTTCTGGGGGGTCCTGCAAGCGACAACGTTGGTGAACGAACCGATAATAGCGCCCAAATAGAAAAACCAGAACACGAACCAATATTCACATGTCCTCTGCATGCACTTGATCGAGAGCGAGATTTCGGGATCGTTGCGAGAAAAATTCCAACGTGAGGTTGCGATCTTGTGTCGGATCTCGAGTGGCGGCAACAAGACCGCGTAGATCAACCAGCCACCGACCAACGCACCGAGCAACGCTATGATCGGCCAATGCCGGCGCCATAAAAATAAAGGTCGACAGCGCCGCTGATTTGTTTCATTCGCAGCCGCCTCTGCGATCCCCCCTAGCGCGTGCAACTCCGGGGCCACATCCCGCTCCAAAAACAACTCGGCTTGAACAGGTGCCGAATCGGTCACGGAAGGTATCGCTGCATCCTGCGGTGGGAAGCTTGAGGCTACCGGATCTATCCCTTTTGGATCGTCGCTCAAAACGCCCCTCGTCTACCTTGCAGTTGCTGCAACAGATCCTTCAACGGATCGCGTGGAGCTACCTGGGAAGAGGAACTCGGAAAGTCGCGTGGCGAAAGCTTGCGACAAGCCCCTGGGTTCTTGGAATCGTCGGCCGCACGGTATGCATCGATAACACTTCTGTCTTCGAGCGCGGCGCCGGCAGGAAGCAAGAAGAACCCGATGCTGCGAGGTTGGTAATTGACATCCTCGATCGCACTGGGACTTTTGCCAGTCCTATCGATCGCGATCGACTGCAAAAACTCTTCATACACGCTCATGTCATAGAGCACCGCTGGCGGGACGGGGATTTCGTATTGGTCCCGATTCCAGTTTCCAAACGCATCCATGATCTCCACCGTCTGAATCACAGTGGCGCCCGCGTCCCGCTCGAGAGTCACCGTCTCCGAACCACCCGCGGGTATGCGAAGCTTGCGTGGCTGGCTCGGATTGCGCCGGTCCGCTAACAGAACGAGCAAGGTGTCGGTATGCGTATTCGCGACTCTTAGAGAAACAGGAGGCAATGGTTGATTCGGGACGATCTGATCGGAACTAACTCGGTATTGCGGTGAGGGAAGTGCAAATACCGGTTGCTGCGGCCACCAGATCTGCCACGGACTCCATGTGATCGGTTGAAGCCAAAGACCATTGCGGGGATCGCAGGTCAATCCAAACCCTGGCATCCAAACACTCTCGAAGCAATAACCACCACCATTGAAATTCTGAATCCTCCACAGTTGATTCGCAGAACTACCGAGCGACGAGAACCGAATTGAAGCTCGGCTGTTCATGCCACCAGCGATACCTCCTGCCGCTATCGCTCGATCATCCACACCCAGCGCATACCAGTTACCTCCGATGTATTGCTGCACTCTTACCATGTCTTGGCCAACAGGCGTGATGTACCAGGCAGAGTCGAGCTGGTCGGCTTGCTGGACCACAGAAACTTGTCCAGGGCGGTTTGCCCTCAAAAAGAGCCTCTGTCCAGGATCGCCAGCCGCCAACTGCACGGCGACCATTCCATCGGGAGCGATCCCGCCAGCGACGCCACTACCGTTGATCGGGCCGGCTTGGATTGTTCCTGAATTTGCGTT